>CALLMJ010000094.1 GCA_938006875.1 uncultured Bacteroidia bacterium | reverse complement strand
TTTATTCCTGAATTACCAGAAGGTGATTTTGCAGTAGAAACACGTGTTTTAGCGGGTAGTAATTTAACTACAACCATTGAAGCCGTTCAAAAAAGTTCTAAAATTTTATTAGACCGTTTCCCAGAAATTCAAAGAATAGTAGGTAAAATTGGAAGTAGTGAAATTCCTATTGACCCTATGCCCTTAGATGCCGCTGACATGATTATTAACTTAAAAGATAAAACAGAATGGACGAGTGCAAAAACTTGGGAGGAACTATCTCAAAAAATGCAAGATACTTTGACTAATTATTTTCCTGGTGTAACCTTTAGTTTTCAGTACCCTGTTGCAATGCGTTTCAATGAACTTATGACCGGTGTTAAACAAGATGTTGCTTGTAAAATCTATGGTGAAAATTTAGATACCCTTGCATTTTATGCCGAAAAAATTGGTCAAAATATCAAAAATATTGAAGGAATTACCGACATTTTCGTAGAAAAAGTACAAGGTTTACCACAAATCATTATTCAATTCAAAAGAGACCAATTATCTAAATATGGTTTAACAGTTCAAACATTAAACGATTATATTCAGGCATGCTATGCAGGGCTTTATACAGGTGTAGTTTACGAAGGCGAAAAACGTTTTGATTTGGTTATAAAAATTCAAGACCATTTAAGAAACCAAATTTCAGAATTACAGAACCTTTTAATTCCTTTACCTAATGGAAATGCTATTCCTTTGCATTTAGTAGCAGAAGTGATTACCTTAAATAGTGTAAATCAAATTCAAAGAGAAGACGGAAAACGCAGAATTTTTATAGGTTTTAATATTCAAAATCGTGATGTAGAAAGTGTGGTTCAAGATGTAAAGGAAGTATTAAAAAAGAAGGTCAAATTACCCACCGGTTACTGGGAAAGTTTTGGTGGTACCTATGAAAATTTAGAAACAGCTAAAGCACGTTTGATGATTGCTGTGCCAGTAGCTTTGATAATCATTGGAATCTTGTTATTCATTGCTTTTCAATCTTTAAAATTAACGTTCATGATTTATTCGGTAATACCCCTTTCTGCTATCGGCGGAATTATATCATTAAGTTTAAGAGATATGCCTTTTAGTATTAGTGCAGGTATAGGATTTATTGCTTTATTTGGAATTGCTGTATTGAATGGTATTGTACTAATCAGTGAATTTCAAAAAATACAAAAACAAAATCCTCAATGGAGCTTAGAAGAAATTGTTAAAAAAGGTTCAAATCATCGTTTAAGACCAGTTTTAATGACTGCTATGGTAGCTTCTTTAGGATTTTTACCAATGGCTTTAAGTACTGGTAACGGCGCAGAGGTTCAAAGACCTTTAGCAACCGTTGTTATTGGAGGTTTACTAATTGCGACTTTTTTAACTTTGTTTCTTTTGCCTTTAATCTACAAAATGTTTTATCATTTTTCTTTTTCTTTCCGTAAACCTAAAACATTTGTTTTAGTAGCATTATTTATGTTAGTTTACTTAGGTAGCATGGCTCAAACGCCTATTACTTGGCAACAAGCATTAGATACAGCCGTGAAAAATCATGCGATTTTAAAATCTTATGCACTCAAAAAAGATTATCATCAAACGTTACAAAAAACCTATTTAGAAATTCCCCGAACTCAACTCAATTTAGATATTGGACAATTTAACTCCATTTTTTGGGATAATAAATTGAGTATTAACCAAAGTTTTGCTTTTCCTACTTATTATGCACGTCAAAAAGAGTATTTACAAAAAGTTTATGAAGGTTCAGTTCATAAATTTGATTTACAAGAAATTGAAATAAAAAAACAAGTCCTGAAAACTTATTGGTATTATGTTATTTTAAAGGAAAAACAAAGATTATTTCATGAATTAGACAGTGTTTATAAAGTCTTTGACAAGATTTATCAAATTCGTTGGGAAAAAGGAGACATCAACAAAAGTGAAAAACAGTTATTAGAGTTACAAAAATCACGTTTTGAAATTCTACTTCAACAAAATCAATTAGAGTTAATGAATGCAGGCTTAATGTTTGAATGGTTGTTACAAAGCCCTCAAAAAAATGTGCCTCAAACTTTAACACTTAAATTTGATTATTTAGTTTCGCAAGATACTAATGTTTTACAAAAGCATCCTTATAAAAAAATCTTTGAAAATCAAGTAGAAACTTATCAAAGCTTTACTAAGGTACAACAAACCAAACGATTACCAGAATTAGGATTAGGTTACAACAATACAAGCATTATCGGAAAGGGAGCTGATGATATTTATTATCCATTGAGTAGAAGATTTCAGTATTTTCAATTAGGTATAGGCATTCCCATATTCCAACATGCACAAAGTAATTATGTCAAAGCGGCTAAAATTCAAGAACAAATTTCACAAACTGATTTACAAAATATTCAATATCAATTAAAAAATGAATATTTGCAAGCATGGAATTTATACGATATAAGTTTAAAATACTTGCAAAAATTTGAACAAGAAATTTTGCCTAAAAGCAAACAGTTATTAGAGGTGATGCAAAAGCGTTTTCAGAATGGTGATATTGCTGTTACAGAAATGTTTTTGACTTTACAACAATACGTAGAAACACAAATGAATTATTTAGAAACAGTTCAAAAGTATAACGAAGCCGTTATTCAATGTTATTATTATCAAAATCAGTAAGTTTATGAAAAAAATCATCGTATATTTACATAGTATCATGGTATTATGGAGTTGCCAAAATGCACCACAAGAAAATCAAGAAGAAATTGCTAAAACTCCATCAGAAATTGTTCAATTAACGGACGTTCAAGCCAAACAATTAGGTATAGAAACTGATAGTTTACGTTTGGGAAGCTTTGCTAATAGTATTTCCGTAAAAGGAAAATTAGAGTTACCCCCTCAAAATGTTATATCTTTAAGTGTTCCTATGGGTGGATATATTCAAAAAATTTATCCTATTCATGGTCAAACAGTCAAAAAAGGGGATTTATTAATCGTTCTGCAAGACCCTTCTTATGCACAATTACAACAAGAGTATTTATCGGCAAAAGCGAAATTAGAGTTTTTGAGTAAAGATTATGCTCGTCAAAGTAGTTTAAAGGAAGCACAAGCTACTAGTACCAAAAACTTTGAAGAACTTCAAATGAATTATGAAAGTCAAAAGGTTTTAGTTAAGAGTTTAGAAAAAAAATTACAACTTTTAGCTATTGATATTCAAAAACTTAATGAAAATACGTTAAGTAATCAAATTGAAATACGTTCTCCTGTTAATGGATACGTTTCGTTAATACCTTTCAATACAGGCAAATATGTTCAACCTACTGATGTGATGATGGAATTAGTAGATATTTCAGATATACACTTAGTTTTGCAGGTTTACGAAAAAGATATAGCATCGCTTAAAATGGGACAAAAAGTGAAAGTTTATTCTAATGAAAATCCTTCTAAAATTTATGAAGCGAATATTATTTCTATTGGTAAGAAAATCAATGAGAACCGTATGTTAGAAGTAGATTGTCATATTGAAGGAAGCACGGAGGGTTTAGTAGCTGGTTATTACATGAATGCAGAAATTTTGAATGCAACCGTTAAGGCTTGGAAATTACCTAATAAAGCAATAGTAAAATTTGGAGAAAACCACTTTATTTATGTACCCGTTGAAAAAAATCAGTATAAACGTTTTAAAATCAAAATTTTGGGTGAGGAGGGAGAATATAGTTATATCGAAGCATTGGGAGAAAAATGGCAAAGTAAAGAATATGTAAAAAATGGAGCGTATAATTTGTTGATGGTACAAGAAAATAAAGAAGAGTGATTGTAATGCTCTGCTGGAATAAGAATGAGGGATACGAAGAGATTAGAAAAGCCTTTTATTTCTGATTTTAAACAAAATAACCCAGAAAAAATTTTCCGAGTTTTGCAACACTTTCGTATGAATAAAGATGGTTATAGTATTCTTTGCATTTTAACATTTTATAAAAAATTTTTCATTAACAATTCAATTTGATTGTATATTTGCAAAAATTTGTTGATATGAAGAAATTATTATTTGGATTCATTTTATTATTTGCTTTTTCTAAAATACAAGCACAAATTAGTTTTAGTTGGATTGCTAAAGATGATACCATTAAAAGTATTCCCGTTGCTGACTCTATTGTAGCTTTTGATGGAGATTTAAAAAATAATACTAACAGAAATTTAGATGTTCTTATCATTAAACAATCTGTTTCAAATCCGAGAAATTGGGCTCATTATATTTGTGCAGCAGGCACTTGTTATCCACCTAACCAAGATACTTTAAGAATTACTGTTGGTCCTAATGAAACGATAGAAATGAAATATGATGTAGACGTAATTTCTCCTACAAATGGAGACGTAGCAACATTTAAAGTTACTATTGTTAATAACCAAAATACAGATGAAGTAATTACCAGAAATTTTCGTATAAACGTAAATCAAACTAGTAAAAATCAATCATTGCAAAATATATTTTCAGTATATCCCAATCCAGTTTCAACATTATTGTTTATAAAAACCAATTCTCATAATATTTCTTATGCAGAAGTGTTGAATATCAATGGTCAAGTTCTATTCACTAATATTGAAAATAAAATTCATGTTGAAAACTTGAATCCTGGAATTTATTTCATCAAAATTCATACAAAAGAAGGTTATACAGAGTATCATAAATTTGTGAAGCAATAAATCATAAGGCTGTAAAAAAAATACAGCCTAATTATTTTTAAAATGCAATTATTTTTAAAAAAACATTGTTAGTTCATGAAACCTCTTTAAATTTACAGCGAAATTAAAAATTTATAGAAATATGTCAGAAATTGTAGAACTCAAGTACGGCGAAAACGTTTATAAATTACCCGTAATTACTGGTACAGAAGACGAAAAAGCAATAAACATTGCGAAATTAAGAGATGAAACAGGGCTTATTACTCTTGATACAGGTTACAAAAACACCGGTGCAACTTCAAGTTCCATTACTTTTTTAGACGGTGAAAAAGGTATTCTTCATTATAGAGGTTATCCTATAGACCAATTGGCTGAACATGCGGACTTTTTAGAAGTTGCTTATTTGTTAATTTATGGTGAACTTCCTAATAAAGAACAATTTGATAGTTTTGTTAATAAAATAAAAAAGCATACTTTAATTCACGAAAATACAAAACAATTCATTACTTCATACCCTGCTAATGCTCACCCAATGGGTATTTTAGCTTCTGCGGTATGTTCGTTATCATCATTTTACCCAGAATCTTTAAATCCTTATGCTGAAAAAGAAGATGAAGACTTAACTATCGTAAGATTAATTGCGAAGCTTCCTACATTAATTGCTTGGATTTATAAAATGTCTAAAGGGCATCCTTTTAATTACCCTGTAAATAAATTAGACTATTGTTCTAACTTTTTACACATGATGTTCTCAATGCCTACTGAGGAATATCATATTGAGCCGGTTGTAGTAGAAGCACTAAATAAATTGTTGATTTTACACGCTGACCATGAACAAAATTGTTCAGCATCTACGGTGAGAATGGTGGGTTCATCAAAAGCGAATTTGTATGCATCAATTGCGGCGGGAATTTGTGCTTTGTGGGGTCCATTACATGGCGGTGCTAATCAAGAAGTTTTAGAAATGCTTGAAAAAATTAAAGCAGATGGTGGCGATACTAAAAAATGGATTGCAAAAGCTAAAGATAAAAATGATAATTTCCGTTTAATGGGTTTTGGTCATAGAGTTTACAAAAACTTTGACCCCCGTGCTAAAATCATTAAAGCTGCTTGTGACCATGTTTTAGCTAAGTTAGGTATCCATGACCCCATATTAGATATTGCCAAAGAACTTGAACATGCCGCTTTAACTGATGATTATTTCATTGAAAGAAAATTATATCCTAACGTAGATTTCTATTCTGGAATTATCTATAAAGCAATGAATATTCCTGTTGAAATGTTTACAGTTATGTTTGCTTTGGGTAGATTACCCGGTTGGATAGCTCAATGGAAAGAAATGAACGAAAATAAAGAACCTATTGGTCGTCCTCGTCAAGTTTATGTAGGTAAAACCAATAGAGATTATGTTCCCATGGCAAAAAGATAATTAAAAATAATTTCTTAATGCAAAAACGGGTTGTGATACTTTATCATAATCCGCTTTTTTGTTTTTTACGTATTATATTACTTCATAAATTCTTCCATTTTTTGAATAGCTAACCTTCCCTCAACCCCTAAATTCAAACTAAATTCGTTTACATACAATCGTATATGTGAAAGCATCACTTCTTCTGACATTTCTTGAGCATAGCATTTACAAAAATCTAATACTTCTTCTTCATGATTTTGTGCATATAAAATACTCTCATAAATTAATTTTTCTAACATTTGAACTTCATTATATGTAAAACGAGCTTTAGGAACAATAATTCCACCCAATGGAATGGGTAATTGAGTTTTTTCTTCCCAATATAATCCTAAATCCTGAATACATTCTAAACCAAAATTAGGATAAGTAAAACGGCTTTCATGGATTATAACCCCAGCATCTACCTCTCTATTTCTAATTTTTGGCATGATTTCATGAAATAAAACCACTTTTTTTTGAGAAAATTCTGAATTATAAAACTTCAATAAAAAATGAGCAGTTGTATCTATTCCCGGAATAGCTATGACAGAACTTTGATGGAGTTTTCTACCTTTTTGAGTAACCAGTAACGGTCCACAACCTTTTCCTAAGGCACCTCCTGATTGCAATAAATGATAAGAATTTTTTAATTCAAGGTAACTGTAATATGAAACCTTAATTATATCCCCTTCAAAATTTTTGGCTTTCTGGTTAAGTTCTTTTATATCAAAATATTGAGCAATAAATTGATAACCGAGAGTATTGATTTTTTGATGAATTAAAGCAAAAAAAATATAAGTATCATTGGGACAAGGGCTTATCAGTAACTGAATTTTTTTCATAATAA
>CALLMJ010000093.1 GCA_938006875.1 uncultured Bacteroidia bacterium | reverse complement strand
GGTGATTTTGTGAATGATGTATGGAAAATTGATTACAAAGGAAAAGAAAGCCTAAGTTTTGTGATTTATGACCGTTGGGGTAGGGTAGTCGGCAAGGGAGATAGTGTAAACGATACTTGGCAAGCCAAAGACCTTAATAATAAAGAAGTAACTGATGGGGTTTATTTTTATCAAGTAAAAATAGGCGAAAAGGTTTATCTAGGGAATATAACGGTATTAAGATAAAAACAACTTTTTGTGGGATTTAAAAAATAGAAGAATTAAAACCTAAATATTTCTGCGAGGGTGTACCTTTTATTTACAAAACTTTTTTCTTTTATATTCCTAAAAAAAATTTGTACTTTTGTGAACTTATGCAAGAACTATTAGATGAATTAGAGCATAGGTTACAAAATCAACCTGAACTTAATAAATTTCCTGAAGGTTTATACGCTCCAATGCGTTATATTCTTCAGTTACCCGCCAAAAGAGTAAGACCATTACTTTGCTTGTTAAGCTACCAATCTTTTCAACAAGATTTTACTAACTCTATTTACGAATTAGCTATAAGTATTGAGTTATTCCACAGTTTTACTTTAATTCATGATGATATTATGGATAATGCGGATTTGCGAAGAGGAGTTCCTACCGTTCACCGTAAATATAATATCAATACCGCTATTTTAGCAGGTGATAATATGCTAGCATTAGTTTATCACAAGATGGTGCTTTCATATCCATTTATGGCTTATCAAATGATTAATTTCTTTTCAAAAGCAGCTATTGAAGTTTGTGAGGGTCAAATGTATGATTTGATTTTATCCGAAAAGAACGATCATGTAACGATTGAAGAATATTTACAAATGATTAGAAGGAAAACCGCTGTTTTGTTAGGTGTTTCTATGGGTTTAGGTGCTATGGCTGCAGAAGCTTCTGATGAAATTGTACAAAAATTTTACCAAATTGGTGAATCTATGGGTATGGGTTTTCAGTTGCAAGATGATTATTTTGATGTTTTTGGTGATACTCAATTTGGGAAAAAAATGGGTGGTGATATTCTAGAAAATAAAAAAACTTTTTTATTAATTTCTGCACTTCAAGATTCTATTGGTTCTGATTACGATGACTTGCAGTATTGGTTAAAAACTCACCATAAACCGGAAGATAAAATTTTTGCAGTGAAATCTATATTTGAAAGAACGGGTGTCGGAGAAAAATGTGTAAATATGAGCAATATGTATTTTCAGCATGCCTATCAATTGATGCAAGAAATTGAAAACCATGCTAATATAGAAAATTTACGAAAATATTTAGTTTCTGTCCAAAATAGAAAAAAATAAAAAATGAATTTTATACGTTTATTTCCTGTATGTTCATTTATTTTGTTGGCTACCATTTTAACGAGTTTATTTCAAGATGCTAACACATTAGAAAAGTTTTTATTTATACCCAAAAGAATTGCCAGAAAGAAAGAGTGGTATCGTTTTTTTACTTCTGCTTTGATTCATGCAGATTTTTTACATTTACTTTTTAATATGATGACCTTTTTTTTCTTTGGTCCAGTTTTAGAAAAGCAGATGGGTCATATCTCATTTGCGGGATTATATATTTTTGCACAAATCATTAGTCATATACCTTCTTATTTACAAAATAAAAACCATGAATATGCGAGTTTAGGAGCTTCTGGAGCTGTTTCAGGAGTTGTTTTTGGAGTGATTTTGTATTATCCATGGACAAAAGTTTATGTTTTTTTATTTCCTATGCCTGCAATTCTTTATGCAATTCTTTTTATTGCTTTTAGTCATTATGCATCTAAAAATGCCAATGATAGAATTAATCATTCAGCTCATTTATGGGGAGCTTTAGCGGGTTTTGTTTTTGCTTCCATTGTTGACCCTTATGCTTTTATTTATTTTTTAAAAGAAATTTATATTCTTTAATTCACTATGCGATTCATTGATACACACACACATTTATTTGATGAACAATTTCATCAGGATATTGATATTGTCATTCAAAACGCTCAAAATGCACAATTAGAAGTCTGCTTTTTACCGAATGTTGACGAAGAAACTATTCTTTCCATGATGAAACTTGCAAAAAAATATCCTAGTTTTTGTTACCCAATGTTGGGGCTTCATCCATGTAGTGTCAAAGAAAATTATGAAGATGTCTTGAAGAAAATGTATGTTTTTTTTAATGAATATACTTTTTGGGGTATTGGGGAAACAGGCTTAGATTATTATTGGGATAGAACCTATGTAAAAGAGCAAAAAGAAGCTTTAGTTATTCAAGCTGAGTGGGCAAAAGAAAAAAAATTACCTCTAATTCTTCATACTCGTGATGCTATGTATGAAACGATTGAAGTCATTAAAAATTGTCAAGATGGAAATTTAAAAGGAATATTTCATTGTTTTTCAGGAAGTTATGAACAAGCCAAAGAAATTATGAAACTCGGTTTTTTGATGGGTATTGGGGGAATAGTAACTTATAAAAACACCAAACTTCCCGAAATACTATCTAAAATCCCATTAGATTTTATAGTTTTAGAAACAGATTCGCCTTATTTAAGTCCAGTACCTTATCGTGGAAAAAGAAATGAACCCGCTTATATCCCTTTAATTGCTCAAAAATTAGCAGAAATCTATCATTGCTCTATTGAAAAAATTGCTGATGTTACAACTTTTAATGCAAAAAAATTATTTGGTTTCACTTAATAGAAACCTATTAAAAATCTGATTTTTTGTATATTTGCAACAATTCATCCATAATGACTACAAAAGATTACCCTATTAATTATTTTAAGGAGGCTTTCCAACTTCCACTAAACTTGGTTTTGCTTACAATGATGTTTTTTTTGTTTGTAGGTTCCATTGTGGTAAATTATTATTTTAGTGAATGGGTTGGTTATAGAATACCTACCGAAGCCATTTTATCATTTTCCGTAGGTTTAGAATTATTTTTATTAGGTTTTGTAGCTAATAATCCTCAATTTCAAAAAAATATCAATAAAAAATATATTGTTGAACGTAATATTCTTAATGAAGAATTAGCAATTGCAGAAATTATCACTAAACTTTCCAAAGAATCTTTAAAAAAATTTGTAAAATTTTATCAAAGAAAAGACCAATTACTCCAAAAAAGCATCGATTCAGGTGCAAATACCGATGGAATTTTAATGATTATTAAAGAAAATACCGATAAACTTACTAAATCTTATGCTCAACATTTACTCATGAGTGAACTTTACCATAAACAACTTTCCCAGTCCGATACCTTTAAACTTACTCGTGAATTAGATGATATTTTAAATGAAATTAACATTACTGAAGGTAAGAAAAAAAGCCTTTTACAACAAAGAGCTGATTTATTAAGCAAAAGAATTACGAAAATCACTGCTTTAAGAGAAGACTTATCGGTTGCAGATTTGCAATTAAAAACCATTGAAGATACTTTAGAATACCTCTATGAAAATTCATTAACTAAATCCAATATCAATCAATTTGTAAGTACTATTGATGAAATTTATTCAGAAACAGAAACTTATCAAAACGCTTTAAGAGAAATTCAAGAAATGATTTAATTATGAAAATTAATGTATTTAAATCCCTGATTTTTATTCTTTCATTTTGTTCACAAAATTCTTTCGGTCAAACTCCAGAAGTTTTATTACCCATTTATTTGTCTCAAATAGATACTCAAAACATTAAATCCCATTTAGAATTTTTGGCACATGACTGGTTAGAAGGAAGAGAAAGTGGAGAAAAAGGGCAATTTATTGCAGGTCTTTATTTAAAATCACAACTCCAAGCATTAGGTTTTGAACCTATTTTTTTAGATTCCTCTAAACAAAAATCTTATTTTCAACATTTCTCTTTTGGAAAAATTAACCCCAAAAAATCTTTTAATGTTGCTGGTTTACTCAAAGGAACTGATTTAGCCCATGAATTTGTCATTTTATCTGCTCATTATGACCATCTTGGTTTAGGAAAAGACGGGGTTTATAATGGTGCTGATGATAACGGCTCTGGTACTTCTACCCTCTTAGAATTAGCAAGAATTTTTTCTCAACTTAAAAAAGATGGTTTCCCTGCTCGTAGAAGCATTATGATTGTATTTTTCTCCGCAGAAGAAAAAGGTTTAATGGGTTCCGAATTTTTTACGGATAACCCTCCCATTAATCTTCAAAATGTAATCTGCGATTTAAACGTTGATATGATTGGTAGGGTAGATGAAAAACATCAAAAAATCAATCAAAATGATTATGTTTATATTATCGGTTCTAATTTTATCAGCAAAGATTTACATGACATAAACGAAAATATCAACCAACAATACGTAAACCTTAATTTAGATTATGATTATAATTCTAAAACTGACAAACTTCGTTTATACTATCGTTCCGATCATTACAACTTTGCAAAAAAAAATATTCCTGTAATTTTTTATTTTTCAGGGTTACATAATGATTATCATAAAGTTACGGATACTTACGATAAAATTATGTATGATAAAACTTTGAAAATTGCTCATTTAATTTTTGGCACTGCATTTTATATTGCTTACAACGATGTAATTTTAAGAAAAAATAAAGATTTAGATTAAAATATAAAATGTATCACAAAAACCATAAAATTTCATTAAAAGGCTTTTTGTTTACTCCTATTGATGGGTGGAGGTCTGAGGTTAAATCCGCAAGTATAACGCAGGTTGGACAGTACGTGGTGTCGGGTAGTGGGGATAGGACTTTCAAGGTATGGGAGTTTTCAACGGGGAAAATGTATCCGCACCATGGAAGGGCATAATGATGAGGTAAATTCCATATGTATAACGCAGGTTGGACAGTACGTGATGTCGGGTAGTGGGGATAGGACTCTCAAGGTATGGGAGTTTTCAACGGGGAGATGTGTTCTTACCATGGTTGGTTATGCAGATGGAGCATGGGTAAGTTATACATCCGAGGGTTATTTTAATGCTTGTTCTGAACAAGTAATAAAACAATGCAGATTTGTGAAGGGTATGGAGGTGATAGAAGCGATACAGGTTAAGGATATTTTTTTCAAGGAAAATTTGTTGTAGAAAAGTTCAAAAATTAATTAGGGAAATGAAAGTGATAGAGAATAAATTAAAGGAGAATTAGGGTTTTATTTCTTGTCTTTAGCTTCACGAATTTGACGTGCATAATCCATGAGTTCTTTTGCTATTTTTTCTTTTTCCTTTAATTTTTTTTCGTATTCGTGAATTTTTTTCTTTTGAGAGGCTTCTAGTTCACGAATATAACGTTCTCTATCCAACATAAATTTTTGGGAATTACCATCCCATCGTAGCCTAATATCTTCTAAAGTGAAAACATACCAAACAAAAGCAAAAAAATTAAAAAATTCTTTATAAACTTGATAAGTATTGTGAACCCCAACTAGCCCCCAAGTAGCATCTTCAATATCCGCAAAAGGATTATTTTCAGCTAAAGAATAGTATTTACGTGCTAATAAAAGGTCTGGGCCATATTTTGTTATACCTTTAAAAAACCAATCACCAAGAGCTAATTGAGCTTTGGGTAACATTTTTTGAGCCGCTTGGTCCATCCAATAGATAGCTAAAGAATCATTTTTTGAGATACCTGAACCCTGAAAATACGCATAACCCAATTCATACATAGCCCAAGACAAACCTAAATCTGCGGCTTTTTGTGCATATTGAACAGCTTTTGATGAATCACGAGGAATAAAATCCTTTTTGTCTAAAAAAATACTGGTATCAGGATTAGCATAAATATTAAATAAAACTTGATAGGCTTGTAGATTACCTTTTTCCGCAGATTCATTTAATAAATTTAATCCTTTTTTTACATCTTTTGGAAACATTAATCCTCTATAATATCCAACTCCTGCTAAATACAAGGCATCAGGATGTTTTTTTTCTACCGCTAAAAATAAAAAGGTTTTAGAAGAATCAAAATTTTCAGGGTAACCATTTAAACCCAGCATGTAATTTTCACAAAGTTGCATTGCTGCGCTAGTATCTCCTTTCCAAGCTTTTTCCTTTAATAAATCTTGCCCAAACACTTCCCCACAAAAAATAAAAAAAAACACGAGAAGTATTTTCATAAATTACTGATTTTTAGATTGTTGAAATAGCCAAGTCCATAAATCATGAGAATGAAGCGCATTTTCCCAAGCAGCGTGTCCTACATCAGGATATAAAGTCATGTGAACTTTTCCATTGATTTTTTCAAGTGCTTTAACCATATTTTGGGTTCTTGATGGAAGAACGATTTTATCTTGTAAACCATGAAAAGCCCAAATAGGAATATCTTTGATTAAATAAGCCTTTGTTTCGTCTCCACCACCACAAATGGGTACACCAGCAGCAAATAGTTTGGGTTCTCTACATAAAATATCCCAAGTTCCAAAACCACCCATTGATAATCCTACAACATAAATTCTATTAACATCAATTTTATCTTTTTCTATAATTTTTTTGAGTAAATCCAAAACGGATTGAAGCGTTACCGTTATCGGTGGCATAATATGGGATTTTAAATTCCATTCTACATTTACCCATTTTACTCCAGCAGGGCATTGAGGTACCAAAATATAACAAGGAAATTCTTTTTGAAAATCTTCAGAAGCCAAATGAGAAATATGCTTGAGATGTTTTTCGTTATCCAATCCTCTTTCACCTGAACCATGTAAAAATAAAATTAATGGATATTTTTGGGATTGATCTTTGGGTTTATAATAACGATAATTGATTTCTGATTTTCCATTCACAAAAGTCAGATTTTCAAATAAATGATTTTGTGCAGTACAATAGTTTAAAATTAATCCAAATATTAACAATAAGTATTTCATCATATTAATTCCATTTTTTAAACCAAGAAGCAATTTTCATGCGAATTACCCCAAAAACAGCCTCTTTAATAATTCCTTTGCTCATTTTTGAAACTCCTGTTGTTCTATCTGTAAAAATTATTGGAACTTCTTTAATTTTAAAACCGTATTTCCATGCTTTAAACTTCATTTCAATTTGGAAAGCATATCCAATAAATTTGATGGGTTCTTGTAAAATTTTTTGTAGAACCGTATCTTTATAACAAACAAAACCCGCGGTAGCGTCTCTTAAACTCATTCCTGTAATCATACGCACATAAGCACTTGCATAATAACTTAAAAGTACTCTACTCATCGGCCAATTGACGACATTTACGCCTGTAACATATCTTGAACCCACTGCTACATCATTTCCTTCATCTCTGCAAGCTTTTAATAATCGAACCAAATCTTTCGGATTATGGCTAAAATCTGCATCAATTTCTAAAAAATATTCATAATTTCTTTCTAATCCCCATTGAAAACCGGCTACATAAGCAGTACCCAAACCTAATTTACCACTTCTCTCTAAAATAAAAAGCCTTTCTGGAAATCTATTTTGTAAAGCTTTCACAATACTCGCTGTTCCATCAGGAGAACCATCATCAACCACTAGCAAATGAAAAGGCTCTTCAAGCTCCATAATCGCTTGTATCATATCCGCTATATTTTCTTTTTCATTGTATGTAGGTGTGATTACTAATGCTTTTGATGACATAAATTTTGCAAAGTTGCAAAAAATTTACTAAAAATAAAAAACTAATAAAAATTTCAAACCCATATCCAGGATAATCATTCTCATTTCATTAAAATTAAATCCCAAAATAAAATTTCTTTATTTTTGCACTATGAAAAAAACAATCATCATCACAGGCGGAGCTGGTTTTATTGGCTCTCATTTGATTCGTAGAATGGTCAATCAATACCCTGATTACCTAATTATTAATATTGATGCGTTGACTTACGCAGGAAATTTAGAAAATCTAAAAGATATTGAAAACCTTCCTAATTATCATTTTAGAAAAGTAGATATTACGAATTGGCAACAAATAAAAGATGTTTTTATAGAATTTAATCCTGATTCAATTATTCATTTAGCAGCCGAAAGTCATGTAGATAGAAGTATTGAAAATCCTATGGCTTTTGTAATGACGAATGTAGTAGGTACAGTAAATCTTTTAAATGCCGCAGTACAACAATTAAAAACGAAACCCGATTTTTTATTTTATCATGTTTCTACTGATGAAGTTTTTGGTTCTTTAGATGATGGGGGATATTTTCATGAAAAAACTCCTTATGACCCTAAAAGCCCTTATTCTGCTTCAAAAGCCTCTTCTGACCATTTCGTTAGGGCTTATGGTAATACCTATCAATTACCTTTTATTATTTCCAATTGTTCAAATAACTATGGACCCTATCAATTCCCCGAAAAATTAATCCCTTTGATGATTTATAGAATTTTAAAAAATGAAAGTTTACCCGTTTATGGAAAAGGTGAAAATATCCGAGATTGGTTATGGGTAGAAGACCATGCCGCCGCTATTGATTTGATTTTTCATTCTCCAAAATCATTAGGTCAAACTTTTACAATTGGTGGTAAAAATGAATGGAAAAATATTGATATTGTATATCTTTTATGCGATAGCATGGACCAAAAACTCAATAGACCACAAGGATCTTCCCGTCAATTAATCACTTTTGTTAAAGACCGTGCAGGACACGATTTGCGCTATGCTATTGACCCTACTCACCTAGAAAATACTATAGGTTGGAAACCCTCCTTAACCTTTGAAGAAGGTCTAAATAAAACCATCGATTGGTATTTACAAAATCAAGAATGGGTGAACCGTGTTACTTCTGGTGAATACCAAAAATATTTTGAAAAACAATATCAAGGAAGAGTTTAATGCTACCACCTATTAAAATCTTAGATTTTACTCGTTTGTTACCAGGGCCTCTAGCTACTTTATATTTAGCAGATTTAGGTGCTGAAGTTATCAAAGTTGAAGACACAAAAATGGGTGATTATGCTAGAAATATGCCTCCTTTTCTTAAAAACGTCTCTCCTTTGTATTTACTCTTAAACCGTAACAAAAAAAGCATTGCTATTGACTTCAATCAAGATGAAGGACAAAAAATTATACATAAATTAGTAGAAATTGCTGATGTTGTGATTGAAGGATTTAAGCCCGGTACCATGAAAAAATGGAATTTAGATTACGAAACTTTAAAAAAAATCAAGCCTGATTTAATTTATGTATCTATAACAGGTTACGGAAGTAAAGGAAAATGGGCGTATCGTGCAGGGCATGATTTAAATTTTTTAGGTTATACAGGTATTTTACATCATTTAATCAAAAATAATTACGTATCTATTCCGCCAATTCAAATTGCAGATATTTTAGGGGGTACTATGCATGCAATCATTGCCACTTTAGCCGCTTATATTCATAAACTAGTTTATCAGCAAGGGCAATTTATTGATATTTCTATGTTAGACACCACCTTCGCAAATACTCATTTGATGATGAGTAGTTTTTTATCTATGAGAAAAGAATTGCCTCCTGGTCATGATTTATTAACGGGCGGTATGCCATTTTATGATGTTTATCCAACAAAAGATAATCGTTATATGGTTCTTGCTGCCATTGAAACCAAATTTTGGAAATTGTTTTGTCAATCTGTTCATAAAAATGAATGGATTTCTCAACAGTTTGTCTTCGGTGAAGAAGCAAAAAAATTAAGAAATGAAATTACCCATCTTTTCCAAAGCAAAACCCAACAAGAATGGATTACCATTTTTGAAAATATTGATTGCTGTGTTACTCCCGTATTAAATTATACTGAAACCGTTAATTTAGAGCATTTTCATGAAAATCATACCTTATTCAAAAATCATCATCCAACAGAAGGGGATTATTTAAGTTTTCATTTGCCAATTTTTAGTGAAAAACTTGTAAGAAAAAATCAACAAGCACCCGCTTGGGGTGAAAATACAAATGAAATTTTATTAAAACTACATTATACAGAACCTGAAATATCTAATTTTCAATATCAAAAAGTAATTTTATCTAATTGAAGTTAAAATTTTATGTTTTTTAATTTAAACTTGTATTATATTTGTAAAAAAATTAAATCATGCTAAAAAATTTAACTAATTCAATTGACCAGTCTGTTCTTTCAGCCTCAGAAAAAAGACGAATAAAAATGGCAATCAATGCCAATTTATTAGGGATTTTTGTTATGTTCATGTATCTTCCGATTTCTTACTTTACCAACAGGATGGAATTAATCCCACCTCTTCTAATTACTTTTATCATTTATTCTATTAACTTCAGTTTATTCTTTAAAAAAATTTATTACTTTTCAAGAATATTTTTTTTGATATGGACAAATTTACACATAGGAGTTGTTTTTACTTTAGTTGAGGATTTTAGAGGTCCAGTTTTTTTCTTTTTTTTGATAACTATAATTTTACCATATTTGCTATTAGACTATATTAAAAAAAAAAGTTGGATTTATTTTCTTACTTTTATTTCAGTTCTTGGACTTTCAATAAGTAGTTTCTATTTCTTTAAAGGTTTTGAAAAAATAGTAATAATCAATGTAACAATTGTTGGTATTTTATTATCTTATCTTTCAAAAATTTTTGTAGATATAAATGAGCAATCAGAAAAAAACCTGATAGATTATTCCGAAAGTTTAGAAAAAATATCGTATCAATTAGAAGGAGCATTAAAAGAAGCTGAAAACCAAGCTCAAATTGCACAAAATTTAGCGGAGCAATCTAAAGCAATTTTTGAATCTTCTCGAGATGCACTATTCATATTAGATGAGAAAGGTTTTATTGAATGTAATCAAGCCGCAGTAGAACTATTCGGATTTAAAAAGAAAGAAGAAATCATTGGAAAAACTCCTTTTGATGTAAGCCCTGAATATCAATCCAATGGTGAGACGTCAGAAAAATTAGCAATGGAAAGAATTGAACAAGCTATGAATAAAGGTTCTGCATTTTTTGAATGGACCTATCAAAGAAAAGATGGTTCAACTTTTCCAGCTACTGTTTTATTAAGTGCTTTTAGTTGGTTTGGAAGACCTGTTTTACAAGCAAATGTAAGGGATATTACCGAACAAAAACTCCGTGAATTAGAAATTCAACAAAAAAATGAAGAGCTTTTAGCTTCTGAAGAAGAATTACGCCAAAATGCAGAAGAATTACAAGCTGTTAATGACCATTTAATGAACTTAAAAGAAGACCTAGAAAAATCTTTGAATGAATTAAAAGAAACCCAAGCAAGTTTAATACAATCAGAAAAATTGGCATTTTTAGGGCAGTTAATTGCAGGGGTTGCTCATGAAATTAATACTCCTCTTGGTGCTATAAATGCAGCCAATTCCAATTCTTTACGTTTGTTACCCACTATTGTTCAAAGTCTATCAGATTTATCCCATAAATTGAACGAAGAAGAAAATCAAGAACTACAAAAAATTCTTACACAAATTCTTAACAATCCTATAATTCTAACCTCAAGAGAAGAAAGGCAATACAAAAAAACAGTTTCTGAATTTTTAGAAAGTATTGGGTTATTGAATTCCTCTACAATTTCCAGTGATTTAGTTAAAATTGGGGTCTACAATAATTTGAATGATTATTTACCATTACTTAAAAAGATACAAGAATTACCACAAATTATGGAAATTTTAAATGCTGTAGGTAAAATGAAAGTTAATTTATTGAATACTCAAACCGCAGTACAAAAAACTAATAAAATAATTTTTGCTCTCAAAAATTATTCTTATAAATCACAAGAAGACGAAGCTCAACCCTTAGATATAGTGCAAAATTTACAAACGATATTAGTATTATATCATAATCAAATAAAACATGGTATCAATTTACATACAAAATTTGAAGAAGATTTACCAATGATTAATGGTTGGGCTGATGAATTAAACCAAGTTTGGACAAATCTCATCACAAATGCATTACAGGCTATGAAATTTCAAGGAGATTTAACTCTTGAAGTTTACAGAAAAAATGAGCATATAGAAGTAAAAATAATTGACTCTGGACCCGGCATACCACAAGAAATTCAATCCAAAATTTTTGATCCTTTCTTTACTACTAAAAAGCAGGGTGAAGGTACAGGATTAGGCTTAGGAATCTGTAAAAAAATTATTGAAAAGCATAAAGGCGAAATTACCTTTGAAAGTCAACCTGGAAAAACAGAATTTACAGTAAAACTTCCTATAAATCTTCAATAAATTTCTTTTTGTAAGAAAAAAAAATTATTTTTGCGAAGTTTTTAAATAATAAAATGGCAATTACAGCAAAAGAAGTTAATGAATTACGTCAGCAAACGGGCGCTGGTATGATGGACTGTAAAAAAGCTTTAGTAGAAGCTGAAGGCGATTTTCAAAAAGCAATTGAAATTTTAAGAAAAAAAGGTCAAAAAATTTCCGCTTCAAGACAAGATAGAGATGCAAAAGAAGGTTCTATTTTTGTAGCAATTTCTAATGATAAAAAACAAGGTTATGCAATTGAATTAAATTGCGAAACCGATTTTGTGGGTAAAAATAGTGATTTCTTGGCATTGGGTCAAAGTATCATTGATTTAGCAAAAAATAACCAAATTACTTCTTTAGATACTCTTTTAGATGCACAATTAGAGGGTATTACTATCAGACAAAAGCTTGAAGAAGCAATGGGTAAAATCGGGGAAAAAATTGACATTCGTAAATTAGAGGTTTTAGAGGGAGAATTTGTTTATGGGCATTTACATACAGGTGGTAGAATTGGAGTTTTAGTTGCATTTTCTGGTATCAACGGTGCTAAAAATCTTGAAGCTGTTGCTAAAGATGTTGCTATTCAAATTACTGCCATGAACCCAATCGCTGTGGACAAAAATGGTGTTGACCAATCCATCATCGATAAAGAAATTGAAATTGGTAAAGAACAGGCTCGTCAGGAAGGTAAACCTGAGCAAATTCTCGAAAAAATTGCTATTGGTAAATTGGATAAATTCTTCAAAGAAAGTACCCTTTTAGCCCAAGAATTTGTGAAAGATAATACCAAAAATATTCAACAATTGTTGAAAGAGCATGGTAATGATTTAACTGTAACAAGTTTCAAAAGATTAGCTTTAGGTTCATAAATATTTTTTAAAGTGCATTTAATTAAATGCACTTTTATTTTTTATATGAAATATCAACGAATTTTACTGAAATTTAGTGGTGAAGCCTTAATGGGTAATAAACAATTTGGTATTGATAGTACCACTTTAGATATGTATGCCCAAGAGGTTAAAAAAGTAATGGAACTAGGAGTTCAAGTGGCTATTGTGATTGGTGGTGGGAATATCTTTAGAGGTGTACAAGGAACCACTCAAGGTATGGATCGCTCTCAATCCGATTACATGGGTATGCTAGCCACCGTAATTAATGGATTAGCATTACAAGATGCTTTAGAGAGAGCTGGTTTAGAAACTCGTGTTCAATCTGCTATTCAAATTAACCAAGTTTGTGAACCTTTCATTAGAAGAAAATGTATTAGACATCTTGAAAAAGGACGTGTGGTAATTTTAGTTGCAGGAACTGGAAATCCTTATTTTACAACGGATTCAGCTGCAGCCTTAAAAGCAGCAGAAATTGAAGCACAAGTTGTTATAAAAGCTACTAAAGTAGACGGTGTCTATGATGAAGACCCAACAAAAAATCCTCATGCAACCAAATTCGATGTAGTAACTTTTGATTATGTTATAAATAACCGTTTATCTGTAATGGATATAACAGCATTTACTTTATGTCAAGAAAATAAAATACCGATTATTGTTTGTAATGTTCATCAAGAAAATAATTTATCTAAAATTGTGAAAGGCGAAAAAATAGGCACTTTAGTCAGTTAATAACTTACTTTTTTCTACCCTCATATTACGCAATCTGTATAGATTGCGTTTTTTTTTAAATAATTCTCAAGATAGGAATGGGTGCTATCAATCTTTGACTTTTGTGTAGCCATTTCTTGAGCTTTTTATTATATCTTTATCAACTAAGATAACTTCAATGAAATGTCCAAGTTTGTAACTATCTATAAAACCTTCTTTGTAAATGATAGATTGAATAATTAAAATGGTTTCTAATGACCATTCTTGTATCCAAGAAGGTTCAAATTCGTATCTATCTTCATATGTACAACAATCATCAGAACCGCCTTCAATAAATCGAATATAAAGGTTTTTAGCGAATCGAAAAGGATTTTGATACATTGAGTTCACCGAAATACTGAGGCGATAGCGAAGCCCACTTCGGCAGGCCCCAGTGTAAACAACAGCCTGACCCTGAGCAAAGCGAAGAGGGCACGCCCAAAAAATACTTTTAATTTGCTATTGCATTAATAACGGGTGCCATTTTATATAATGATTCAATGTTGCTGCAAGTATAGTAATTTACGATAAAAGCAAAAGCAATTTTTTCGTTGTTTTTATTATAAGCATAACCAGCAAAGCTTCTAATGCGAGACATATAGCCACTTTTCATTTTAATTTTTCCTTTGTTTTCTATTAACTGATTTAAAATGATAAAGTTATTACTCTCACCTACAACTGGTAAACATTTTTCAAAATCCTTCCCGATTTTGGATTGGGCATAAAATTTTAAGATTTCTACCATTTGTTTAGGTGTTATGAGGTTGGTTCTGGATAATCCACTGCCATCAGAAATAAATAAGCCTTTAGTATCTACCTTTGCACTGTCTAATGTTCTTTTCATACCTTCAATAGCAGAGAATAGACTCATAGGTTCGTTAGATTTTTTAAAGGCGGTTTGGAATAAGGCTTCTGTTATTAAATTATGGCTTAGTCCTAAAGCCGTATAAACAATACTTAAAAGTCTGGGAGAGGTGTGGGTATCAATGATTTCTGTTAGAATTTGATTTTGATAAGTTACAATAATTTTTCCAGTTATGATTACTCCTAAACCGTTTAGCATGTCTTTTAAGAATCTACCCGCTTGGTAAGGTGGATTAGGTAAAGCTCCTTTTACTTCAAAATATTCTTGGTTAGGGGGAATAGTTCCGACTACTCTTCTAAAATTGCTTTCAGGACCTCCGTATATATAAGCATCGTCAGTAGAACCAGCTTTACCTGTTTTGACAGCATTTTGAATAATTAAATCGGGAAATCTAGGAAATGTATAACGAATAGTAGTAGAATCACCTTCTTTAGAACCAGATTTAAAAATGATTCCATAATGATTTTCACGAATATTTACTCCATAAAAACCAGAACCATAATAGTTTCCAATATCAGACCATAACCAATTAGGAGCAATTGCATCAGGAGATACACAAGAAACATCTACAATCAAATCTCCTTCAATTTTAGTAATTCCTTTATTTTTAACCGCTAAAGCCCATTTTTTCAAAAAAGCATCAATATTTAATCCTCCATTGACTCTATCAGTTCCTAAACTGGGGTCACCACTGCCTTTAATGATTAAGTCTCCTTTTAAAATACCTTTTTCTATAATTCCTTTGTAACCTAATAGGGTTTTATATTGGTATTCAGCTCCTAATTTTAATAAAGCATTACCGCAAGCTAAAATTTTAAAACTTGATGCTGGAATTAAACTTAAATTTTCTTGAAAATTAGCTTCAACTTTTTGTTGGTGGATATTATAAGCATAAAAACCCCAAGAAGCATTTTGCATGGTAGGGTCTTTTTTAAAGTTTTCTAATGCAGATTGTAAATCTAATTTTTGTTTTTGTTGAGATTGTAGTTTAGTAGGAAAATAATAAACAAGAAAAAGTAAAAAGGGGACAAGGAGTAATAAAAGTTTTTTCATGGTACAAAACTAAGCATAAAAGCAAGTTTTGTAAAGATTAAAATAAAAATTATTCATTTAATGGGGTCTTTTAAATGCTTAACAAATTTATAAACACAAAAATCGGGGTATCTTTCAATATCAATTTCATCCATAATTTTTTGGATTAAACAAATTCCCATACCTCCATTTTCTGCATTTTTAATTTTTTCTTTGATATTTTTCATTTTAAAACTTTTAATGTCATAAGCAGGAGAGGAATCGTAAAGGTTAATGTGTAAATCGTTTAAATCATCTTTATAAATTTCAACAGAGAGTTCTTTTCTTGCATCACAATGATTTCCATGGATAATAGAATTGGCACAAGCTTCATCAACCGCTAAAACGATTTGATTGGCGGTAATATCACAAGTTAAAGGGATTTCACTCAAATTTTCTTGAATAAAATCTCTTATAATTTCTAAATTTTTTAAATCGCAATTTATAGTGAGTTTAGCCATATTTGTCATAAAAAAATATAATCTTTTACTTATTGATACGTTAATTCTGAAAAAAAGTTACAGCTTGTTGATGATTATCCACAATTTTCATGATTTGGTCTAAACCAAGAAGTTGAAAAACATTCAAAACTTTGGGTTTTAAATCTGAAAAAACCATTAAACCATTTGAATTTTCAATTTCTTCTACGAAGGACATAAGAGCTCCAAGCCCAGCACTAGAAATATACTCAAGTTTTTCACAATTAATGTGGATATTTTTTTGACCATTATCTAAAAGATTTTGAAGTGCATTTTGAATATTTATAGAAGTTGAAGCATCAATTTCTCCTATTAAATAAACAGTTGTATAATTTTCAAAATCATTTAATTGAACGTTCATTGTAATTATGAAATATTTTGCAAATATAAAAAATTATTGAACTTTCAAGGTTAAAAGTGTATAATCATCATCAATTTTATTTTCATTGGTAAAAGCCATCATTTGCTCTAAAATAGAATAATTAATTTCGGTGGAAGAAAGGGAATAAAAACTGCTAAGCCATTCTTTTAAAATATCTATACCCAATTCCTGTTTATTTTCGCTTCTTGCTTCTATTATACCATCAGTAAATAAAAGGATAACATCATTCTTTTGTAATTGAAATTCATGTATCTCAAAATTTTTATCGGAAATGGATTTTCTTAAAACTCCTAAACCTATTCCTTTGGGTTGATATTCCCCAATTTTTTGATTAGAAAAAGAAAAATGTAAAACAGGGGTATGACCTGCTCTTACTAACTGGCAATGAAAAGTAGATTTATGTATTCTCAAAAAATTTATGGTAATAAATAAATTCGGTGATAAACATTGAGAAACTGCAAAATTTAACTTTTTTATGAACTCTAAAAGTTCTAATTTTAAAGGGAAAAGGATTTGCAACATACCTTTAAGTTCAGCCATATAAAATGCAGCAGTAGTTCCTTTGCCTGCAACGTCTGCTATAATGATGTTAATATGTTCATCATCTTGATAAATTTCTAGGTAATCTCCTCCGATTTCATCAGCTTCTTGATTAATAGCATGAATATCAAATCCTTCAATTGAACTAATTTTGGGTAAAACTTTTTCTTGAAAATCTTTAGCAATTTTTAATTGTTCTTGGTATCTTTCTAAAGAAATAGATTTTTTGAATAATTCTTTATTTTCAATAGCAATAGCGGCTTGTTCACTAATTATAGATAAAAAAGAATGTAACTCTAACTCAAAAGCATTTTTATGTTTCCAACCTAAGATGAGTTCCCCGTATTCTTTGTCTTGTGTAGAAACTTTGGTTGCAAAAAATGATTCCATCTCTAAAGATTTGTTTTTTAATAAAGAAAGTCTATTAGTGTCTCCGATAAAGAAGTTTTTTTTATCAATTTGGTATGACCAATATTTGTTAATAACTTCATGAACTTCATAGGCTAAGTTTTCATTGAAATTTTTAATTTGTATCAATTTGATTTCTTCATTTTGGGAAATTTGTATCCAACCAAAATCTGCTTTTGCGCATAGCATGCCATAATGAATTAAAATTTTATAAACATCATTTGGGTCAAATTTAGATTTTAAAATAACTTGATTAATTTCGCTGATTGCTTTCCTTTCTAATTGTCTTAATTCATATAATGAACTAGTGGGAAGGTTAAAGGCTAAAACTAAAATGCAAAAAAAAGTATAGAGAATAGTAAAAAAATAGATTACGTTCAAGTGTAAATTGTTTGCAAAATCAAAGTCATAATTCATTACATCTTTTACATCCACTAAAAGAAGATAACTTAATTGAATAATTAAAATCACGGACATAAAAAAAATTCCAAGAAATTTTTCTTTTAAGTTCAAATATGCAACCCATTCTGTATGAATAGATAGATACATTACAATACCAATACTTGCCAAAAAGTAAGCAATAATAATAAACTGAGGAATGCTTAAATACTTGTCAAACAAAAGCAAAAAACCAAAAACAATAGATATATCTAACAAAATCCAAGCATTTTGTTTGGGTTTAGTTGAACGGAAAAGTATTAATTGCCTATAAACAAAAACCAGGGTAATAAAAAAATAAGTATTGGTAATAATTCCAATATGTTTATCTAGATTGTACCAAAAAATAGAGGAATAATTAGCCATGTAAATATGACTCACCCAATTACTTAAAGCATTAATAATGATACCCGTTCCGCCTAATCCCACAATTAACCAAATCACCTCTAAAGATTTGGGTTTGGATTCTTTTTTTACTATGGTTTTACCTGCTTGATAAATAAAAATCAAAAACAAAAAATGGAAAAAATCATATACATAGTCAGGAATATGAAATAATATTTTTCCTTTATTCAAATCATAAACTTCATGATATAACTGAATAGAAAACATCATTACCCAGCTTGTAAAAGAGGGTAATAATTGAAAAAAATATTTTCTAAAAAATTTTCTCAAGCGGAATATCGGTTTTTAAGTCCTAAAATAATTAGGTGCTTCTTTGGTAATTTGAATATTATGTGGGTGATTTTCTTTTAATCCAGCATTAGTAATTTGCACAAATTGAGCATTTTTAATTTCTTTCATATTTTTTGCTCCACAATATCCCATACCTGCTCTAATACCACCCACTAACTGATAAATTACTTCAGAAAGTTTTCCTTTATAAGCAACTCTACCTTCAATACCTTCGGGAACTAATTTTTTAATATCATCTTCCATATCTTGGAAATAACGGTCTTTAGAACCTTCTCTCATTGCTCCTAAAGAACCCATTCCTCTATAAGTTTTAAATTTTCTTCCTTCATAAATAATAGTTTCACCAGGGCTTTCGTCTGTACCTGCAAACAAGTTCCCTGCCATTATACAATCAGCACCTGCTGCTAAGGCTTTCACTATATCCCCAGAATACTTAATGCCTCCATCAGCAATTAAAGGAATTCCTTTTTGATTTGCGACCTTTGCTGCATTCATAATAGCAGAAAGTTGAGGAACACCCACCCCAGCAATTACACGTGTAGTACAGATACTTCCAGGTCCAATTCCTACTTTCACGGCAGATGCTCCTGCTTCAATCAAGGCTTCAGCTGCGGCACCCGTAGCAATATTTCCCACAACCAACTGTATATTTTTATAGTTTTTAGTTAATAACCGTGTTAAATCTATGACCGTTTTTGTATGAGCATGTGCAGTATCCAATGTAATGACATCTACACCAGCTTCTAATAAAGAACTCACTCTTTCTTCTGTATCTTTAGCAATCCCTACGGCTGCACCGACTCTCAATCTTCCTAAATGGTCTTTACAAGCCTTTGGAAAATATTGTTTCTTGAGTATATCTTTATAAGTAATCAATCCAATCAACTTATAGTTTTTATCTACAACAGGTAATTTTTCTATTTTGTGTTGCTTTAATAACCATTCCGCTTCGTCTAAAGTTGTACCTTCTGGAACTGTGATTAAATTTTCTTTTGTCATTACTTCATGAATTTTTCTTTCAGAAGGTTCATAAAAACGTAAATCACGATTGGTAATAATCCCTACCAATTTACCATTTTCATCAATTACAGGTATCCCGCCAATTTTATGTTCCGACATCATATAGAAAGCATCGGCAATAGTATGTTCAGGAGTTAATGTGATTGGATCAACAATTAAACCACTTTCAGAGCGTTTTACTTTTCTTACTTGATCACATTGATTTTGAATACTCATATTTTTATGCAAAAAACCCATTCCTCCTTCTTGAGAAATCGCAATCGCTAACTGATATTCCGTAACAGTATCCATTGCGGCACTTACAATAGGAACGTTTAGTTGTATATCTCGGGTTAAATGGGTTGTTAAATCTACATCTTTTGGTAAAATTTCTGAATAAGCTGGAACCAATAAAACATCATCGTAAGTTAAACCTAATGGTATATTTTCATTAAAATCTTGCATAAAAATATTTTCTGCAAAATTACTAAGATTTTTTGGATTGATAAAAAAATAGCTATTTTAGGTTTGTTAATATCTGGGCATGCTTCGGGTTTCACTATTCGCTGCAATCCTTCTTTCACTTTTCAAAAGCGTCAAAGAACGGTAATAAACCCAAAATCTCCCTTGTGCATGTACTTCTTGAAGTATTAATCTACCTAAATAACTCGTCATAAATTATTTGGAAATAAGGTAAAACTCCAATGGTTCCGCCACCTAACATTTCTACACGTCTTAAATTTAAGGCATTGGTAGCACCTAAACGCAAAGTAGTTTTCATAGATGGTATTTTATAAGAAACTTGCGCATCTAAATTATGAAAAGCAGGAACAATTCCTTGAGCATAACTTTCTTCTAACTCAAAAGCATCTTGCCAACGATATTGAATGGAAAATCCCCAGTTTTTGTATAAATTTCTTCCTGAGATACCTGCTGTAACTTTATGGGGAGGAGTGTTAAATTTGGCAATTAATTCATTATCATCATTTTCATCAAATAAAGCATCTGTATAAGTATAAGAACCATTAAAAGACCATTTGCTGTTCAAATTATAACTTGCACCAATTGAAGCGCCCCAAGCACTTACTTGCTCAGATGCGTTATAATATCTTCTATAATAAGCTTTTGGAGCAGAATTATTGGCAATCACTTGAGGATTTAGTTCAGAAAATTCCCAACTTTTAGTTTGTTCATTCCATTTTCTTGCAGGAGCAACAATATCAACAGCACCTTCAAAATAATCATACAAACTGTAATATGCATATGCATCCATATAAAGTTTTTGATGGATTAAACCTTTATACCCTAATTCAAAAGTTTTGATGAGTTCAGGACGAACATTTTTCATTTCTAATTTTTTTAGTAATGGAGTTGCTTGGTTGATTGCACTGGTAGTATCTAGACCTTGTGATAAAAGCTTTTGATACTCCGTTAAAAATTCATTGACAGATGCTTTAGAGTAATTGTTATCAATACCATAAGGTTCAAAAGCCTTTCTTATACCGCCTATATATTTTGCAAAACCTAAATTCAAGTCAATGTATTGGGATTGCAAAGAAGGATTTCTGAAGCCTGTTTGAGCACTTATGCGTAAATTATGATTTTTATTTTCTCCAAAAGAATAAACCGTTGCTAATCTAGGACTAAAAACCACTTGAAAATTTTTGGATTTATCAGCTCTTGCAGAAGCAATGATTTTTAATCGGTCATTTAATAAACTTTTAGTAGCTTGAAAATAAGCACCAACTTCCCAAACTTTTATAGGGTTTCCAACGGTATCAGAAAATAAAGTACCTTGAGAATTCAAATCAAAAACCCGGACGTTACCACCAGCAATTAAATGAAGAAAAGGAATCAAATTTTTAAAATCATATTGACCATCTGTAGAATATAAAGCCGTTTTATCCACAAACAAAGAACCACCCTCTAAAAATCCGGGTTTGGAGGTTATGCTTTTAAAGGCATTTTGAAATTCAGGGGTTCCAGGTTGGAAACGAGCTTTGCCACCAAAAATATAATTTACGAATGGTTTATTTGCCAAATAAAAAGGGTCTTGATTTTCTTCTAAAATACGAATTACGTTGGTGTTATCACCATCAGCAAAAGCTCTGGCTGCTGCGTCATTGCCAGCTGGAATGGGATCCAAACCTGCGAAACCTCTAATTGCATTGATTAAAAAATTATTATTTCCATAAACTAGTAAGTATTGAGTAAACCATTGTTCATCAGGTTTTGCCATTCTATTTAAATTGATTGCAGTAAATCTTGAATCATAAGTTTTATTAGCATCTTCCAAAGATACAAAACTCCTAACATAAAAATTATCACCTTTAAGTTCTAGTTTGTATAGTTGAAAGAAAAACTGATTAATAGAAATCTTATTTACCGCTTGGTATGCAGTAGTACCACTATTCCATCTACCCATTCCGATGAGTTCTAAATTGGGTTGGATTTTATAATGTAAACTAAAATCGGATTTTAGGTTAAAAGTATTATAATCCATTAAATCAACTTCTTTATAACCTGTTCTTGCTATACGAATAGGCTGGGAAACTAAACCACCGGTAGAAGTTGCATCAAAAACAGAAGATACTTCGTCACCATACATATTTAGACCATCGAAACCAGGTTTGTCATTCAAAGTTTGGTTAATGGTGCCTGCATAGTTCGCAACGTCTCTATAATCTGTTGCATGCCAATCATTGGCTTTTAAATAACCTAAATTAACTTTAAATGCAAATTTTTCATTCAATGCTTTTGCATAACGAGCGTTAAAATCAATAAAGGGACTGGTCTGGGGGTCATATTTATCTATATGGTTAGCCCCTAATTTTAAAGAAGCTGAAGCACCTTGATATTGCCATGGATTTTTTGTTCTTACATTCAAAAGACCTGAGAAAGCATTCGGACCATACAAAGCAGAAGCAACCCCAGGTATCAATTCAACACTTTCTATATCTAAATCAGAAGCACCATTTAAAACACCAATTCCAAAGTTTAAACCGGGTGCTTGCATATCCATACCATCTAACATCTGAACAAATCTTGGATTGGTAGAAGAGTTAAATCCTCTGGTATTAATCGTTTTAAATAACATAGAACCTCCTAACTGGTCAATCCCTTTTAACATCGTTAAACCTTCATAAACATTGATAGAAGGTGATTCTTTAATGGTAACCAAATCCATTTTTTCTATACTCACAGGAGATTCTATAATCCTTTCTTGAATTCTAGATGCACTAATCACTACTTCATTAGCTTGCAAAAATTCTTCTTTCATATTTATAGAAATCTCTTGATTAATTTCTGGGTTCACCTCTATGAATTGGGTAGCGTAACCAATGTAAGACAATCGTATCTTTATAGGTTTATTTTCCGTTAAATTTAAAGTAAAAATCCCTTCATTATTTGTAATTGTACCATTCAAAGTTCCTTCAATTAAAACATAAACCCCAGCCATAGGTTCTTTATTTTCATCTAAAACTTTTCCAGAAATTTGATAAAAATTTTTCTCCGTTTTTGTTGGTTGTTGTTCTATATTACTATTTTTTTTATCTTCTTTTGTACCTTTTTTTCTTATATCTGGTTGTGCAAGAACCAAAGAATTAAAGGAATATACAAGAATAATGATGAAAAGTGCAAAATATTTTAAAAAATTCATATTAAGAAATTACATGCTGCAAAAATATTTTTTTTGTCTATACAAGCAATAAATTTTGTGAAAAATTTTTAAAAAATCTGAGAATGTTTAAATCATGGATTTTAATTTTTCAATAGCTTTGGGGACACCCGTTGTAGCTTTTTCAGGAAAAACGAATAAATTGTTATAATCATGAACGTGAATAGGAATGTGAGGGTCAATAACAAACTTAGGAGAAGAGTAAGGAACTTCATCAATCAAACTTGCAGCGGGATAAACTACCAAAGAAGTACCCACAATCATAAAAAAATCTGCTTGTTCTGCAATTTCAGAAGCAGGATAAAAGTTAGGTACAGATTCTCCAAACCAAACGATATGAGGTCTTAATTGGCTACCTTTTTCACATAAATCTCCTAATTTTATGGGGGAGCCACCTACTTCATAAATCAATTCTGGATAAGCTGTGCTTCTTACTTTAGATAATTCTCCATGTAAATGTAAAACATGAGTAGAGCCCGCTCTTTCATGTAGATTATCTACGTTTTGAGTAATAATTACTACTTCAAAATCATTTTCTAAATTTTTTAAGGCGTAATGAGCTTCATTGGGTTGAACTTCTTGAGCTTGTGCTCTTCTTAAATTATAAAAATGTAATACTAATTCAGGATTTTTCGCAAAACCCGAAGGGCTTGCAACTTCTTCAATTTTATGATTCTCCCATAAACCATTAGCATCTCTAAATGTGCTGATTCCACTTTCTTGGGATATTCCAGCACCCGTTAAAACTACAACAAAAGGTTTATCGCCTTTTTTTTGGTAACCATTCCAGTTTTTTTCAATAACTTTTTGCATAAAATTAAAATAACAAAAATAAAAAAACTTTTATTAAGGGTATTGTAGTTTTGTATTTAACAGTTTATATTGATATTAAGTGATAATAACAGTTTAAATTGGAATCAATAGGTTATCCCTAATCAATTACTAATTTTTCGTAAATCATTTTTCTATTCCAAAAAATATTTAATTTTGTTATTTGAATTGTAAGTATGGAAAAATACGATATTGCTGTGATTGGAGGTGGACCTTCAGGTTATGCAGCTACTATGCGAGCATTAGACCTTGGCAAAAAAATTATCCTTATTGAAAGAGATAAAATTGGTGGTGCTGGTTTACACAATGGTGCTTTGTCTTCTAAAACCCTCTGGGAACTCTCCAAGAATATATATAATATGAAACATTCAGAATTATCTTTTAATCATTATGAATTACCTCCCTATTCTAAAATTGCTGAACTCATGAATCATGCAGTTCAAACTAGAACAGAACAACTTCAATATCAATTGAATCAAATCCAGACTTTACATTCCCATGTTTTTCGTTATGCTAATGGTTCAGGTTCTATATTGAATAAAAATCAAATTGAAATTTCTTATTCAAATGGCACCCATGAACTAATTTGGGCTGATAATATCATTATTGCTACTGGCTCAAGACCTAGAAAATTACCCACTATCCCTATTGATGAAAAGATTATTATGACTTCCGATGGTATTCACAATTTAAAGGATTATCCTGAAAGTTTAGTGATTTTAGGAGCGGGTGTAATAGGTTGTGAATTTGCTACCATTTTTGCCAATTTTGGTAAAACGAAAGTTTATCTTATTGATAAAACTGATAGAATTTTACCTTTTGAAGATGAAGATATTGCTTTAATGGTTGCACAAAATTTAGAACATCTTGGAGTTCATATACATAAAAATTCTTCTTTACTTTCTATGGAAATTGAAGACGGAAGAGTTAAATATATTTTAGATTTTAAGGACGGTAAAACTCAAACATTTCATGCAGAAAAAGCCTTAATTTCTGTGGGGCGGGTTCCTAATTTTGAAGGGCTTGGTTTACAAAATGCAGGTTTATCCTTTAATTCTAAGGGTTATATTGATACAAAAGATGGTCAATCGGAAATTCCTAATATTTATTTTGTTGGGGATACTACCGCTGATATTTGTTTAGTGAATGTAGGAGAATTAGAGGGAAGGCATGTAGTAGAAAAAATTTATGGTAAAGAACAACCTTTAATTTACGAAAATATTTCTACTATTATGTTTTTACATCCTGAAGTAGCAGGTGTAGGTATGAACGAACAAGAAGCTCAAAAAAAAGGTATTCCTTATCAAGTTGCTACTTATACCTATGATTATATTGGCAGGGCTTTATGCATGCAGTGTCCTCGTGGTTTTTTTAAAATTTTAGTATCTGATGATGAACATCGTAAGATATTAGGAATGAGGGCAATAGGTGAACATGCAAGTTCAGCTATTCAGGGAGTTGCTTTGTTAATTGCTCAAAATTTAAGTATTGATGCCATTGCAGAGCTAATACATCCACATCCTTCCATCATTGAGGGTATTCAAGAGTGTGCAAGAATGTTACTTGGAAAATCCATTATTAAACCTGAGTTTTTCTCTCAAAGTTTAAATTGTTTTAAAGTTTATGACGGTCAAAGGCAAAAAATTTAATTTATTGTTAATTTTGTTGGCGTGCCCCTTCGCTATCACTCAGGGTCGGGTTGTTTTTTACACTGGGCTTGCCGAAGTGGGCTTCACTACCGCTTTGGCCTCTTGGATAGCCCAGTATATCAAAATCCTTTTTTTTCCACTTTTTTCAAAAGCGTCAAAAGGCAGTGCCACTTCGTGGTCAATGAGTATTATCCCTTTTTTACTTTTCTTCTTTTTTATTCTTAACCTCAACGCCCAAAAGCTTAAATCAAAAACTTTTCAACCTACTGATGAAATGTTAAAAATTATTAAAAACGATTTAAAAACCATTAAGAATGGGTGGTTAAATCATGATTTTAGTATTACCATTAAAGAAGATTTAATGCACCCCAAAATTATTGACTTGGCAGGTGGAAAAGAAGCATTAATTGAGAATACGCAACTAGAAATGCAGGCTATGGGCAATTTTACCATTGATAATGTAATCATTGAAGAACCCAAAGATTTCACTATTTACAATAACATCATTTATGGTATTGTCCCTTTTAAACTTACAATGAATTTCGATGGTACGTCAGTAAGCTCAAGTGCTTATCTTTTAGTTTTAAGTGAAAATCAAGGCAAAAAATTTTATTATTTAGATTCAAACGGTTTAAAAAATCCATTAATTGAAGATTTATTTCCTGATATTAAAATTGCAGCTAAACTTCCTCAATAAATTTTAAATTGAAAAATTATGCAAAAAAATGATGATATTTATGAATTAATTCATTCCATGGATGCTTCTGAAAAACGTTATTTTAAACGGTATTCTTCTATTCATTCAGACAAAAAAGATAGCGTAAGCATTCAAATCTTTGATGTTTTAGATAAAATGAAGTCCTATTCTGATGATAAACTCAAAGAGCATTTTAAAGACCAAAAAACTGCTCAACATTTACATGTTTCTAAAAATTATCTACTCAAAAATATTTTAAGAAGTCTTAGAAGTTATCATCAAAGTTTTTCAAAAGAATCGGAATTAAAAGATATTTTGGTTGAAATTGAATTACTATCCCAAAAAAAACAGTATAATTTAGCCTATAAAATATTGTCAAAAGCATACAAAACTGCTTATCAATATGAACTCTTTCTTCAAATTTTAGAAATACTTCAATGGATTTCTAGAATTCAATTTTATGACCCTCATCTAGAAATAGAGGAATTTCAAAATTCAGAGGATGAGTTATCCAAAATCCTTGAAGTTTTTACTTGGGACGCTAAATTGGAGGCATATTTATACCAATTAATTCGTTATTTTGAGAATCCCGTTTCTAAAATACCGTTAAACATGGATTTTCCCAATGAGAATCATCCTGTCTATCAGTTTATTTCTACCAAAAGTTTAGTTTTATTTATTAAAGCCTTGATTTCTCAAATACAAGGTCAAATTCATGAATCTTTTGAGCACTTAAAGGAAGCAGAAAAACTATTTTTAAAAAATAAAGAATTGATAGCAGAAAAACCTACTAGATATTTTTTACTTTTAGCGATTCAAATTGATACAGCCATTCAACTTAAATTTTTTCCTGAAGCCCTACAAACCATTTTGAGTGCAAAATCTATTTATGATTCATTAAAAACTCATAAAATTAAAGCCCTTAAAGAAGATTTTGATGCTAATTTTGTTTATAAGCTATTGCACATTTACAATTCCATGGGTAAGTTTGGTCAGTC
>CALLMJ010000092.1 GCA_938006875.1 uncultured Bacteroidia bacterium | reverse complement strand
TTTCATCATGACATAAAATCTTTTTTCGTTAAACCTGCGGGAGTGGATATTCAAAAATTTAATCCTACAAAATTTGATAAACAGGCTTTAAGAAATCAATATCAAATTCCTAATAACGCAATTGTTTGTGTTTATATTGGTAAATTTGGAGGAATTTATTTTAAAGAGGAAATTTTTCAGTGGTTAAAAGCGGCTCAAGATTATTGGAAAGAAAAATTTTATTTTGTTGTTGGTACGCCTCTTTCCATAGAAGAGTTTAATAATTTAGCACAAAAGTTTCAAATCAATTTGGAATATGTACTTTTTCAATCTTATATCCCTCACGAAAAAGTACCTGAATTTTTAGCTTTAGCTGATTTTGGATTAAATCCCGTAAAACCATTGCCCACTAAGCGTTATTGTACTTCCGTAAAAGATGGAGAGTATTGGGCAATGGAACTACCCGTGCTGATTCCTCCTAATATTTCTGATGACTCCGATTTGATAAAAGAAAAAAGACTTGGCGTAATCTGGGAAGAGACTTCTTATCAGGGCTGTTTGAAAGCTTGTGAGTCTATGGATAAACTTTTAAAATCTGAAAATCTAACTGAAATAAAAAAAGAAATTCGTCAATTAGCTATTGAGATTAGAGATTTTAAAAACTTTGAAAAAATTTATCAAGCCATTTATGGTTAATTTTCAAGCTTTTCAATGGTATAAGTAAATCTTAATCTTTTTGAAGGGTTAAATTTGGCAAAAGGGCACGGGTCATCTTGTAATTCTCCTTGATTAAATAAAACAAATTTTTGTTTTCCTTGAATTTCAGAAGCTCTATGGTATTGATATCCTTCTCTCAAAACATCATCTTTACAGCCACGAAATAATAATCTTAAATTTAATAATTTTTTGGTCATGGTTTTTTTGGTCGTATATTCACAATCACAATTCTGATTAAGCAATTCTCCCATTACTCTATCCACTCCATCGGATTCCCAAGCACTAAATTGAACTCTAAAAATACTATCTTTATGAATTATTAAAGTATCTGAAATTTGAAATTTCCATTTTCTTTTACATGATTTTCCCCATCCTTTATTTAATATATCCTCACTTGGAGACCATTCATTAATGAAATAATAGTCTTGGTGAATATTGGCAAATACACGCAATTGCGGTTTTCTCAAAAAATCAACAGATTTACGCCTTTTTAATTCTTGAAGGGTTACAACAACTTTCTCGTAATCATCTTTTACAGGTTGATTTTTAGGAACTAAATAAATTCTTTGATGAAATTTTACAGTATTTTCCAAGTTTTGGGATTTCCAAGGAACGCTTAATAAAATTTGTTGTGAATTCAATTTTTGAATGATACAAGATATTGGAGAAGTATGACCATACTGACTTTTAATAACCATATCAAAATCCGTATTTTGTAAAAATTCTGGAAGTTCAATGATTACTTTGTAATCTTTTTGGTTCATCAAAACTGGATAAACGAAATGAGGTTGATTGGGTAAATTGTTATAAAATGCAGAGCCATCACCATTTGCAAATAAATCTATACGTAATGCCTTTTTTTGTTGATAAATCTCTGGAATTCTTCTTTTAGTAACCATAAAAAAAATGGGATGAATTTCTGTCTTAGCAGGTGGGTGCCCTCTATCCCAAACATAAATACCTTCTAAATGTACCCAATCTCCAATAGCTGGTAAGTGTTCTAATGGCTGTTTCCTTTTGTGTCCATAACTCAAAAAGCCTGCACTATTTCCTTTACACATTTCTTCTCTTAAAGGGTTGGTTTTATTCCCGTTTCCCATTCCAATTTCCCATTCAACGTGCATATGTTTTCTACAAGCCCACTCACCATTTTGCGTATTAAAGTAACAAAGTAAAGATTTGTAAGCAGAATCAGGAAATACATTAAAACAAAAATCATGAGTATAATGATAATTGGGAAAATCTTCCTCAGAAATATGAGGTCCTCTTACTTCATTTTCAGGGGTTTGAATGGAAACAATTCCTTCTAAAGTTGTAAATTTTCGGTGTCCTTCTATCGCTTGCCATGAAGGAAAAATAAGTCCTAATTCTACGGGCTTTTTAAAAAATAAAAATTGAATGGTGTCCCAACATTCTTTGGAATAGAGTTCTTTCCCTGAATAACGCATAAAAGCCAAACTATCAGGAGGTTCAAAATTTTGTGCTTTCAGAATATAAGGAACAACCCAACATAAAAATTTGATTATTAAAATTTTTTTTAGTGCAATTTGATGTATCATTTAAGGTTTGTATTTTGATTCTTTGATAATTTTTTGGTAATCAGTAGTTTTTATAAGTTGTTCCAAAGTAATTTCAGGATGATTTCGCATATATTCGGATACAATTTTATAACCTAAAAATTCCCCTATCCTTCCGGGAGATTGTCTATCTAAGCCTTGGGTAAAGGGTTTATCTAATAAATATTTTTCGGTTGCTTTAGGGTCTGTTTTGAAGAAATAGGGTATTAATTCATTATAAATATTTTTTTCAAAATAGTTTACCCATTCCATTTGTTCAGGAGAGTAAGATAAAACGATAGAATCTGGAATTTCAGGAGCAATTTTTTTGGTAAAATAAAGTTTTATTCCTTGATGAATCATTCTATCGGCAAAAGTTGGCATATTTTCAGGTTTCAATGGAGGTTGCCAACGATTTACATAACGCATTAATATTGCAGCCAATAAATATTCTTTTTTACATTTTTTTCTCATGTACATAGGTATATCCATGTGATAATCAGCATCAATACCTAAAAAGTAATCTAAACTAATTCCCCAGTACTGGGTAGTAATAAATAATTGTTCTTTTTCTAAAACCAAAGGAGCAGGAACGCCCGGAGGGGGATAACCAGTAATATAAATATAAACTTGTGGAAATTCAAAGTCCTTAAAATATAATTTTAATCGCTTAATGGCTTTTTCAAAATATGGGAAAGGTTCGTTTTCTGGATATAATTTATGTACTGAATCCAGTAAAGCCTGAGTAGGTTTGTCCAATAAAAAAGTTTTAAAATCCAAAGCAATGATGCTATCCGGAACAACCACTGAGTCCCCTAAATTATAATTCCATTCACGTATAAAATCTAAATGTTTTCCGAAATATTTTATAAATAGTTCATAAGTAGAGTCAGGTTTTTCTTGTGCAGCCTTATAAAATTTTTCCATAGCTACATCTAATCGATTTACCTGAAGTTGATATGGGATTTGTTCAAGTTGTTTATCTTCTTCAGATTGGCAACTCACTAAAAAAAAACTAAAAAAAATAACAGGTAATTTAACCCAATAACTTAGAAAACTTCTCGTAGAAAAGTAAATACTCATATTAAACTTCAAAATTTGCAGTTAATAGGGGAAATTCCAAATTTATTTTTAAGCAAAGCCAAAAATATTAAGTTTGAATACTCTAATACATTTCCTACTGACTGTTAATTTTCATAAAGGAATATTACCATGTTTTTTTCTAGGATTTTTTACAGCTTTATTTTCTAAAAATTGGAAACCTTGAATAAGCCGCTGGCGGGTTTCATGGGGGAAAATTACTTCATCTACGAAGCCTCTGTTAGCGGCTCGGTAAGGATTAGCAAATTTACGAAGATATTCTTGTTCTTTTTCAGCAAATTTTTCAGTAGGATTTTCGGCGGATTCAATTTCCTTTTTGAAGATAATTTCTGCGGCACCTTTTGCACCCATTACTGCAATTTCCGCTTTAGGCCAAGCAAAATTCAAATCACAACCTATATGTTTAGAATTCATAACATCATAAGCGCCGCCGTAAGCTTTTCTGGTAATAACGGTTATTCTAGGAACTGTTGCTTCTGAAAATGCGTACAATAGTTTTGCACCATTAGTAATAATCGCATTCCATTCTTGGTCTGTGCCAGGCAAAAAGCCGGGTACATCTACTAAGGTTAGTAAAGGAATATTAAAACAATCACAAAATCTTACAAATCTCGCAGCTTTTTGAGAAGCCTTTATATCCAAACAACCTGCTAAAACAGAAGGCTGATTCGCGACAATTCCTATACTTCTGCCCTCTAATCTAGCAAATCCTACTACAATATTTTCTGCATAATCTTTATGCACTTCAAAAAAGCTATCTTTATCTGCAATAGCTTGAATGACTTCTTTAATGTCATAAGGTAAATTAGAATTTTCAGGTACAATGTTATCAATATTAGAATCATCAGGGTACATAGACTCTTCATATTCTACTAATGGAGTAGTTTCTTCACAATTTTGAGGAATATAAGAAAGAAGTTTTTTGATATGTTGAATACATTCTATTTCATTGGGTATGGCAAAGTGGGTTACTCCAGATTTTGTAGCATGGGTTATTGCACCGCCAAGTTCTTCTGAGGTAACGGTTTCGTTGGTAACCGTTTTTACTACGTTGGGTCCAGTTACAAACATATAAGAAGAATTTTCAACCATGAAAATAAAATCTGTAATTGCAGGAGAATAAACGGCTCCACCTGCACAAGGTCCCATAATTGCAGAAATCTGGGGGATAACACCCGAAGCAAGGGTATTTCTGTAAAAAATATCGGCATATCCTGCCAAAGAAACTACTCCTTCTTGTATTCTTGCTCCACCTGAATCGTTCAAACCTATTACAGGAGCTCCAACTTTCATGGCTAAATCCATAATTTTACAGATTTTTTCAGCAAAGGTTTCGGATAATGAACCTCCAAAAACAGTAAAATCTTGTGAAAATACAAAAACTTGCCTTCCATTTATGGTTCCGTAACCAGTAATAACACCATCACCAAGGTATTTTTGTTTATCTAAACCAAATTCATTAGAACGATGAGTTACAAAAGCTCCAATTTCTTGAAAACTATCTTTATCTAATAGTAAATCAATTCGTTCACGAGCTGTTAATTTCCCTTTTTTATGTTGTGCATGAATTCGTTCATGACCGCCACCTAATAGCGATTCTGCTCTTTTTCTTAGTAATTTTTCTTCAGGTGTTTCCATAGATTAAATATTATCAAATAATTGAGCAATTTCTTCTGTCATTTCATAATTTGCATAAACTTTTTGAACGTCATCATCTTCTTCAATTTTTTTGAGAAGTTTCACTAATTTAACAGCGTTATCACCTGTAACAGTTACTTGGTTAGTAGGGAACCAGTTTAAAACGGATTCTTCAGCTTCAATTTCTAGAAGTTCTAATTTGGCGTTGATGGGTCCGAATTGTTCAAATGGGCAGGTAACGATACAATTTTCTTCGTCCATTTCAATATCATCAGCACCTGCATCAATCATTTCTAATTCAAATTCTTCTAAATTTTTTATTTGAGATTTGTTGATTGTAAATACCCCTAAATGATTAAACATAAAACTTACGGAGCCAGAAGTACCAAGGCTTCCATCAAATTTATTAAAATAAGAACGTAAATTTGCAACGGTTCGGGTAGTGTTATTTGTAGCGGTTTCTACTAAAATAGCGACGCCGCCAGGTCCATATCCTTCGTATAAAACTTCATCAAAATCTTCATATTCTTTTGATATTGCTTTTTTTATAGCATTTTCAATATTCGTTTTGGGCATATTTACCCCTTTTGCATTTTGAATAGCTATTCTTAATCTAGAATTTGATTCAGGATTTGGACCCGCTGCTTTAACTGCCATCATAATTTCTTTTCCAATTCTTGTAAATGCTTTAGACATTGCAGCCCATCTTTTGAATTTTCTTTCTTTTCTATATTCAAACGCTCTTCCCATTTTCTTTGATTGGTTTTAAGGTTCGCAAATTTAGTGAAACTTTTATTATTTCATAAATTTTACATTTTCCATAGTTTTTAATTGAAAAAATTAGCTGACCGAAATTAGGTTTCTTTTAAGAGTTATTGATTAAAAGCTCATTCTACCAAATCATTGATTTCATTTCTGTCATCTCTTCATAAGCATATTTAACCCCTTCTCTACCAAAACCAGAATCTTTTACACCACCGTAAGGCATATTATCCACTCTTAATGATGGCGTATCGTTCACAATCACCCCTCCTACTTGAACTTTTTGATAAAAATTTTTAATAACTTCTAATTGATTACAAAAAATAGCTGATTGTAAACCATATTTAGATTGATTAATTTTTTTGATAGCTTCATTTTCATCTTCAACGCAATAAACATTAGCAATAGGAGCAAATGCTTCTTCTTTTGCGACAGTCATTTTTTCGTTCACATTTTCTAATATACAAGGAGAAATGATATTATTACGTTTTTCTTCACCTCCAGTAACTTTGGTTGCACCTTTTTTTTCAGCTTCTGCAATCCATTTAAGAATACGTTTGTAATTTTGTTCATCAATTATAGGACCACAAACCGTTTTTTCGTCTAATACATCACCTATTTTAATTTTTTCGGTTTCATAAGTAAATTGTTCTAAAAAAGGTAAGTAAACATTTTGATGAATATAAATACGTTGAACAGAGATACAAACTTGACCAGCATAAGCAAAAGCACCAAATGCACATTTTTTAGCTGCTAATTCTAAATTTGCATCTTTATGGATATATACAGCGGCATCGCCTCCTAATTCTAAAAGTATTTTCTTTTTTCCTGATATTTTTTTTAAATTCCAACCAACTTCTGCGCTTCCTGTAAAAGTCAATAATTTAGGAATATCAGATTCTACCATTTTTTGAGCTAAAGGATTTTCACAAGGAACTACGCTGATTAATTCAGGAGGGAAGCCTGCTTCTAAAATAATTTCGGTTAATTTTAAAGCTGTTATAGGAGTTTTGGAGGAAGGTTTTAATATAATTGGGCAACCAGCAGCAATTGCAGGTGCAACTTTATGAGCAACCAAATTTAATGGAAAATTAAAAGGTGTTATAGCTAAAACAGTTCCTATTGCAAAACGATTTACCCACCCCATTTTTCCTTCTAAACCTCTCATTAAATCTAAATTCATACCTTCACCATGGTAATTAATGGTTAAATCACAAGCCAACTTAAAAGTTAAAATGGCTCTTTGAACTTCTGCTCTTGCTAATGTTAGAGGTTTTCCCGCTTCCACTGCTATGGTTAAGGTTAGGTCTTCTTCTTTAGCTTTTAATAAACTAACAATTTTTTCTAAAATATCCCTTTTAGTGAAAGTGGTTAGTTCATAAGCATAATGCTCATTTTCTTTATGATTTTTTAAGACTTTTTTAATTTGATTTTCACTAGCATGTGTGGTAGTAAAGATAGTTTCACCAGTATATGGATAAAGAACTTCAAGAGGCTCAGTTCCTTCAACCCACTGGCTATCTATAAAAATTTTGAAATATTTGTAAAACATTGGCATAAGTTCAAGATTTTTTAGCAAATATAATGTACAAAAACGAAATTAAGTGTTAAAATGTAGAATTTTAACACATTATTTAACTTTATTTAACGATAAAAACAAAAATGTAATTATTTTGCTCTTAAAATTCCTGCACTTTCAAAAGGCTTAAATAAACGATTTTTAAGTTCATCTTCAGAAAATTCATGAGGTTTTATGCTTACATCATGATTTCTTTCAGATTTTTCTTTATGAAGTTCATGAATTAAAGATTTAAAATGGGTTTGGATTGCGGGTAAGGTATATTTTCCATACAAAGTACTGGATCCTTCATAATGTTGCAAAGCATATTCTTCAGGAGTAGCTGTATAAGAAGCATAAGCATTTGCATATCCAGCAACAATTACATCTTTAATGCCTTTTAAAGAATTTTTGATTTGCTTTTGAATTCTTAAACCAGAAGTTGTAGTTAATTCAGTGGGTGCAGCTGCAATCGCAATATTTCCAATTTTGATAATTTGAAAGGGTAAAATATCAGGTACTAAGGGTTGAGAAGGCTCGTAAATTTCTCCTAAAACAGATAATCTTCTGAGTTCTGCAATAAATGGATCCACAAAATCAGGTATAGGAAGTTTATGAATTGCTTTAGTTCCTGCGAATTCACCTTTTCTACAATTAATTAAAATCACTTTTTCTACTTGTGCTTTAGATAAATTTTCATAATAAGGATTTCTTTTGAGTAACTTTTGATTTCTTTTAGAAACAAAATTAGAAAGCAATCTTATCCAAAAAGGAGGTATTCCCAAGCCTTCAGCAGTTCCGCCTACGAAGAAAATCCCAAAACAAGGGTCTCCTGTTATTAAACCTTCCATACCCTCCACAAATTCAGGATCTACTTGGGACTGGGTCATATCAAAATAATCCAAAACATAATCTAATTCACAAGGTAAAGAAACAGTAGATTTTGCATAATAAATTAACTGCTGCGCTTTTTCCATTTGGTAAGTACCGTTAATTTTACGATTAATATAATCATCGTTAGTTTCACCTCTTTTTTCCTTTTCACCTTTATGAATCACAAAATTTGGGCTTACATCTCCTGCAGCGCCTTGTGCGAAAATAGCCACAAAATGCGGATTTTGTATCCTCATTAAATTTTCTAATTGGTTGGCTGCATAACCTTTATTATCAGAACTTATAGTTCTTTTATCAGAATGTACTGTGGTTGTATGAACCGCAAAAAAGTTTAAAATACCCAAAGGTACTAACTGTTCATTCAAAAAAGTAAGCTGATAAGCATTACGGTCTAATGCTAAATGACGATGCATTTCATCAAATTTTTCATTTTCAGGATTTTGATTCCATGCTTCAATGGCTCTATTGAAAGCGACATTCATATGAGGTTCAAATTCCGATTTTCCATAATAAATAAAAGCCTTTTCTTTATTTTTATCTGCCTCAATAATTGCTTCAATGATACCATTTACATAAGTTTCTGTAACTTCTTTACAATAACCGGGTATGGTTAAATTGTAAAGTAAATAGTGCGAATTTCCTCCGGGAGAGCTATGGGTATGCGTAGCCATAAGCATGATATTTTTTTCATCAAACCCTAAATAAGAATATGACTTTTTTAATTTTTTTAATACCATTTGCCTCATGGCTAAGGTCATGGTTGCAGTTTCTGTTACTACAATAGCTACTTTTTGATGATTATATTCAATGACAACAGCTCTTGCAAATAAATTAGATTCAACATCTTCTACTACGTTTCCGGGTTTACACCAGCCCATCATTCCTATTCCTTTCAAAAATGCGGTTATATCTTTTTTGGAGAATCCTACTAAATACATAGATGCAAATAATTTCATGCAAATATAACGAAATTTCAAAATAAATTGAAAATAAAACAGAAATAATTAGACTTTTTAGGGGCGACCCATTCGCTACGCTTTGGGTTGGGCGACTATGTTTACACTGATGTTGCCGAAGTGGGTTTCACTTCTTTTCAGCATTTCGGTGAACTCAATATACCTAAATCCTTTTTATACTTTTTCAAAAGTGCCCTCACACATTCCTGAGTTATTTTTTGAGTTTTTTTGTTTTGTTCAGGAGTTTTGTTTTTACAGTTCATAAAAATTACTAATAATCCTAAAATACTAACAAAATTTAAACTTAAAATGTTCATATTTATATAACGTCTATTTTTTGTTAATAGTATTTAGTTACAATAAGTATACCTAATAAGTAAGAATTTTGCATTTTAGGTAATAAATTGAATTTAACTTGTTTTAAAATATAAGCATTGATACTTTTGATTAATTTTGCATTGTGAACGATAGGATACCTATTTTTAATAAAAACAATCCACTCTATGAATTTCATAGAAAGTTTATAATGGGTTATATAGCTTTTATAGTCCTTTTTTCATTGTATATATGGTGGACTTTACCTCCTGTTGAAGATATTAATATTGAAAATACAGCAAAAGCAACCGAAATATACTCTAGAGATGGAGTTTTATTAGCAAGATTGAGTATTGGTGAAGAAAAAGATTTCGCTAGACCCAAAGATATTCCTTTAGCTTTAAAAAAAGCTTTGATTTGTGCAGAAGACCCAAGCTTTAACCAACATAATGGAATTATTTATGAAAATTATTTTAAGACGGGTGCCAAAAAAAGTACTATCACCCAAAGATTAGCAAGAATGTACCTAAATGACCGTGGCGGCGCATGGTTAGGTTTCAATAAATTTTTACAAGAATGGATTTTAACTTACCAAATTGAGGGTCAGTATATTAAAGATGAAATTTTAACTTTTTACTTAAATTATGCCAATTTTGGAGCAAACATCATAGGAATTAATTCCGCTTCTAATTCCTTTTTTGGAAAAACCCCTGATAAATTAGAACCCGAAGAAGCCATCTTACTAGCTGCTATCTTAAAAGCTCCCTCCTATTATAATCCCATTAAACACAAAAACCGAGCATTAAAAAGACGTAACGAAGTTATTGATTTCATGCAGAAAGAAGGTTACATTCATAAAAATGATGCTCAAATTTTAAAATCAACTCCTTTAACTGTAAGAAAAAAAAGAAATTATAAACCAAAATCTTACAAACGTGGTTTAGCTACTTATTTTGTTCAACAAGTCAAAAAAGAATTAAAAGAATGGGGTAAAAAAAATAAAATTGATATTTATAGAGCAGGGCTTAAGATTTATACCACTTTGGATTCTAGGCTTCAAAAGCATTTAGATAATGCAATGATGGAGCATTTAAGTGTTCATCAAAGATATTTAGAAAGAGAATTTAAATATTTTGGTGCTCCATGGGAAAAAGATAGTAATATTTTAATTGCAGCGATGAAGCGTTCTAATCGTTATAAACAATCTAAAGCTGAAGGTTTTACAGAATCCGAAATTCGACAAGAATTTAATGAACCCATTCCTATGAAGGTTTTTAGCTGGGAAAGCAATGATTTTACCAAAGATACGGTTCTTACTCCATGGGATTCCTTAAAATATTATGCTAAATTTTTGCAACCTGCTGTATTAGTAACCAATCCTAAAAATGGGCATGTTTTGGCTTGGGTGGGTGGTATTGATGCTAACTATTTTCAATATGACCATGTAGCTTATGGGAAAAGGCAAGTAGGTTCTACATTTAAACCTTTTGTTTACGCTGCTGCTTTTGATAAAGGTTTCAAACCCTGTGACCAAGAACCTAATCAATATATTTCTTTTCCTACTCGAGAAGGGAAACTCTGGACACCCAGAAATTCTGATGGAGAAGTAGGGCAAGATACTTGTTTAAGAGATGCTATAGCTGGTTCTATCAATATTGTAGCTGCAAGAATAACTCAAAAAGTAGGTGTACAAACGGTTGTTGAATATGCCCATAGATTAGGGATAAAATCTTTTTTAGATACAGTTCCTTCTATTGGTCTAGGTCCTATGGAACTCGGTGTAATTGAAATGACCACTGCTTACGCAACTTTCGCCAATTACGGCAAAAAAATTGAACCTATTCTAATTACCCATATTGAAGATTCCAAAGGAGAAATATTAGAAAGGTTTACGCCTAAAATTGAAGAAGTTTTAAATGAATTTACAGCTTACACAATGATTCAAATGTTACGTTCAGTAGTGGATTTAGGAACTGCTGGAGATATGCGTTGGTTGCATCAAGTTCCTTATGATATTGAAGTAGCAGGAAAAACAGGAACCTCCCAAAACCATTCCGATGCTTGGTTCATAGGTTTTACTACCGATTTAGTGGTAGGCTGTTGGGTAGGCTGTGATGATAGAAGAGTTCGTTTTTTGTCTATGGATTATGGACAAGGAAAAGCCATGGCATTGCCTATCGTAGGAAAATTCCTTGCTCGTGTCTATAAAGATGAAAATTTAAATTACCCAAAATCTCAATTCAGAAGACCCAACGGTTTTAATATTGATACTTATTGCCACCCACTCGTTTATAAGCGAGATACCTTAAAAACAGATTCTCTGCCTCCTATAGATACTATTCCTCTACCTAACTCAGATTATCAGCCTGACATCGATATGTCTGATTTAGATTTTTAGTTCAAAAGTTTTTTACTGTTTATGCTTAATTTTTGCCATTTAAACAATAAAAAAAGTTAAACACTTGTAAAAGTTCTAATATATAGGTATTTTTGCCAAAAAATTTATATAAGATATGAAAAAAAATCTGTTTTTTCTTTTATCCTTACTGGGCATAAGTTTTAGTATAAATGCTCAAAAGTACATTTGTGCTACTCACGATCCTGAAGAAATTATAAAAAACAATCCTAATTTTTTACAGGAAATGTTAGATAATTTGAATTATTTGCCTGAACAAGAAACTCAAAAAACGAATAATAATAATTCATCTTATGTAATTCCTGTTGTAATTCATGTAGTTCATAATAACGGTTCAGAAAAAATTGCAGCTGACCAAATCAAGTCTCAATTTCCATCTTTATTTAATGATTTTAGAAGAGTTCCTGGTACACCCGGTTTTGGTGGCTATGCAATAGATACCAAAATAGAATTTTCATTAGCTACAAAAGACCCTAATGGTAACCCTACTGATGGAATTGTTTATATTCAAAACGCTACCTTAACCGATTTAGACCGTTCTACGGAGGAAAATGCTTTAAAAACAATTTCTAATTGGGACCCCACCAAGTACTTGAATATATGGTTAGTTAAAACAATTGATGCAGGGGGACCCAGTGGTACTATATTAGGCTATGCAACCTTCCCTAATTTCGCAACTTCAACAACTGACGGTTTAGTAATTCGTTCTGATTGTTTTGGAAACTATAATTACTATCCTCAAGGAACTTATTTTACATTATCTGAAAGATTTGGGAGAACCCCTACTCATGAAATTGGGCACTGGTTAAGTTTATTTCATACTTTCCAAAGCGGTTGTGGTGGATCAAATTGTGGTACCAGTGGTGACCTGTGCTGTGATACTCCTCCCACCAAAGAAAATAACTTTGGAGCTCCTAAAAAACAAAATACTTGTGGTAATGATAACCCCGATAAATTAGATGACCCAAGATTCTATATGGATTACGTAGATAATTCCTTTATGAATAAATTTAGCCAATGCCAAACCAATAGAATGGTTGCAACATTAAATAACCCAAGTTTTACAAGGCGTGTAAATCTATGGAAAGATACAAACCAACAGGCAACAGGTACAGGAAAATATAAAAAACCCGTTGCGAATTTCTGGTCAAATACTCAAAATACTGTTGTTGGTGCGCCAGTAACATTTATAGATTATTCTGCAGGCCAACCTAATAATTATACATGGACATTTACAAGAGGCTCTACCGTTGTGAATGCTACAGGGAGTATTGTAGATGTAATTTTCCCAGATACAGGTTGGTATAACGTAAGATTGGTTGTAGAAAATTTAGCAGATACAGCAAGCATCGTTAAAAATAATTTTATTTATGTAGGTCAAACATCTTCTGCAGTTTTACCTTTTACTGAAGATTTTGAAGCGAATAATTTTCCCCCTAATGGATGGAGAATAGTAAATAAAGATATTAATCCTGAAGGAAATGCTGGTGTAACATGGGGAAGAACTAACCTAAATGGTTCCGGCGGATTTGGAAATAGCAGAAGAGCTGCACGTATGATTTTTAGTGGTTATTCTGATATTGGTCAAGAAGATGAACTATGGTCACCAGTTTATAATACTCAAAATTACAATGACTTTTTAAAATTAGAGTTTTCCGTTGCTTATGTACCTTTTGATTATCAAGCTCCTCAAGGTGAAATTTCTTTACAAGTAAATGATACATTAAGCGTTTGGGTTTCTCAAGATGCTGGTAATACATGGACAAGAGTGTACTATAAAGGCGGTGATGACCTTGCTACGGATGTTCCATCTTCTCAACAAGTAAATTTTTATACCGCCACTCAGTGGAGAAAAGAAACTATTGATTTATCTAACTTCGCAAATACGGATAAACTAAGAATTAAATTTATGACAATCAATGGTTTTGGTCAGTCTTTAAGCCTTGATGATATTTTTATTTATGACAAAACTACAGTCAATGATCCTGTTATTATTACAGATAGTGATTTTCATGTAATTCCTAATCCTAACAATGGTTCAGCTTTTCTTAAAGTGGATTTAAAACAAAATGCAGATTTTCAAGCATCAATTTATGATGTTCATGGAAAATTGGTTTATCAATTTCAAAACCAAACTTTAGTTGCTGGTAATCATACAATCCCTTTTAACTTAGACGCACCAAGAGGTATTTATTTTGTTAATGCTATGGTTGGTGGTCAAGTAGTTACAAGAAAAATGATTAAAAATTAACAAATTTATTTTTCATATTTTGGTTTTTAGGCTCTCCAATAAGGAGAGCCTATTTTTTAGTGGTTAATATGATAGACAGTTTTTACCGTTACAACAGTGTAAACTAAACTAAGGCAAATTTGTACCGACAAATTAATATAAAAAACAAAACGATGCCTATGAATTTCCCAAATTGTATTGTCATACAACAAAAATATTCGTATCTTTGCGTTTCAATTTTATCCAAAAAAAATAAATGAGCAACGAAATCATTGAAAAAAATAATTATACAGCAGATAACATTCAAGTTTTAGAGGGATTAGAAGCCGTTCGTAAAAGACCCGCCATGTACATCGGAGATATTGGGGTTCGTGGTTTACATCATTTAGTTTATGAAGTGGTTGATAACTCCATTGATGAAGCTTTAGCGGGTTATTGCAATAATATTTTAGTAACCATTCAGAAAGATGGATCTATTAAAGTTAAAGACAATGGAAGAGGAATTCCTGTTGATTTACACCCAAAAGAAAATAAATCTGCTTTAGAAGTAGTTATGACCGTTCTCCATGCTGGTGGTAAATTTGATAAAAATACCTATAAAGTTTCGGGTGGTTTACATGGCGTAGGGGTTTCTTGCGTGAATGCTTTATCGCATACTTGTATTGTAAAAGTATATCGAGATGGAAAAATCTGGACACAAACCTACCATAAAGGTGTTCCTACTGAACCTGTTAAATCTATTGGAGAAACTCAAGATAGAGGTACAGAAACCATTTTTTATCCAGACCCTGAAATTTTTCAAACTATTGAATTCCGATTTGAAATTTTAGCAGCTCGTTTAAGAGAATTGGCTTATTTGAATAAAGGAGTAAAAATCACTTTAACTGATGAAAGAGACGAAGTAGAACCCGGTAAATTTTTAACCAAAGTATTCTACTCAGAAGGTGGTTTAGTAGAATTTGTAAAATTTTTAGATCAAAACCGTGAACCCCTTCATCAACAACCTATTTATATTGAAGGAATAGACGAAAACAATACGGTTCCTGTTGAAGTAGCTATTCTTTATAATTCCTCTTACAATGAAAATATACACTCTTATGTGAACAATATTAATACTCATGAAGGCGGAACACACGTAGTAGGCTTCAAAAAAGCTTTAACTCGTACCTTAAAATTATATGCTGAAAAGTCTGGATTATTAAGTAAACTTAAATTTGAAATTACAGGAGACGATTTTAGAGAAGGTTTAACTTGCGTAATTTCTGTAAAAGTTCCAGAACCCCAGTTTGAAGGTCAAACAAAAACCAAATTAGGGAATTCTGATGTTCAAGGGATAGTAGAATCTATTGTGAATAAACAATTAGCCTACTTTTTAGAGGAAAATCCTAACGTAGCGAAACGCATTGTTCAAAAAGTAATTATTGCGGCAGAAGCAAGAAATGCAGCCAAAAAAGCTCGTGAAATGGTTAGAAAAAAAGATTCTTCTGTTTCTGGTGGTTTACCTGGCAAATTAGCGGATTGTGCTTCTAAAAATCCCGAATTATGCGAATTGTATTTAGTAGAAGGGGACTCTGCGGGTGGGTCCGCAAAACAAGGACGTGATAGAAGATTTCAAGCTATACTTCCGTTAAGAGGAAAAATTTTAAACGTTGAAAAATCACATCCCTCTAAAGTGTATGATAATGAAGAAATTAAAAACATTGTTTTAGCATTAGGGGTCTCCAATATTGGTAACGCAGAAGAAGTAGATTTAGAAGGCTTACGTTATCACAAGCTCATCATTATGACCGATGCCGATGTTGATGGTTCCCATATTCGTACTTTACTTTTAACTTTTTTTTATCGTTTTATGCAGCCTTTGATTGAAAGAGGTCATTTATACATCGCTCAACCCCCTTTATATTTAGTCAAAAAAGGAAAAGAAGAAATCTATTGTTGGAACGAGGAAGATAGAAAAAATGCAGTTGCTAAAATCAGTGGTGGAGATGAATCCAAAGTAAATATACAGCGTTATAAAGGTCTTGGAGAAATGAACCCTGAACAACTATGGAATACAACCATGAACCCTGAACATCGAACGCTTCAAAAAGTTACGATTGAAAGTGCTGCTGAAGCCGATTATTTATTTTCTATGCTCATGGGGGACCAAGTGGCTCCAAGAAGAGAATTTATTGAGCTTAATGCTAAATATGCAAGGTTAGATTTATAATTACTCTAATCTTGTATGAAAATTTGTGCCGTTTCTTACCTCAATACAAAACCCTTTTTGTATGGTATAGAAAATCAATTAACACATAAAGAAGTAATTCTACAAATTCCTTCTTTATGTGTTGAGCATTTTAAAAATCATTTATCTGATGTAGCGTTGATTCCTGTCGGGTCTTTATTAGATTTCAACGAAATTCAGTTGATAAATGATTATTGTATTGGGGCAAATGGCAAAGTAGACTCTGTTTTTTTGTTTTCAAATAGTCCTATCCATCAATTAAAACAAATTTATTTGGATACACATTCTAGAACTTCCAATGGTTTAATTAAAATTTTGGCTAAATTCCACTGGAATCATAACCTTCAATTCCTCACAACACCATACCATTCCGATTCTTATCAATTTATTGATGAGAATATTGGTGCCATAGTTATTGGAGATAGAGCCATTCAATTAAAAAATGATTATGCCTATGTTTACGATTTAGCTTATGAATGGAAAACTTGGACAGGATTACCCTTTGTTTTTGCGGTCTGGGCTTTTCATTACTCCAATTCAATATTAGAAAAATTAGAGATGTTAAAAAATTCTTTTCATTACGGTCTTAATCATATTGATGAAGTTGCAACCATCTGGAGTAATGCCTTTCAAACTGATAAAGAAAAAGTCCTAAATTACTACCAAAACAATATTAGCTATGAATTGGATTACGATAAAAAAGAAGCTTTAAACCTTTATCTTCAGCATTTATCTCATATAGAAAACTCAAAAATCCCGATGATTAGGTATTGGTGAAAAGGATATTTTCAAAGTTTAGAGATAGATATATTTTTAAATTTTAAAAATATCATTTTAAGTTTGGCAAAGCCAAAAAAAAGGTTTAACTTTGCAAAAATTTTATTGAACAGTCATGTCAAAAAATAATTTTTTAGACATTTTTAAAAATGATAAAAATATTTTTGAAAATTTTCAAAATATCAATTTTAACCTTAATGAATTTTTAGAAGGTATATTTAACGATTTCTCGGTTTTTATTAGTAAGTACATAGATTTTCTCACTGAAACTAAATTAGATAAGGGTTTAATGATTGCTTACTCAGAGCTTAGCCAAGCCATCATGACCCACCCCGATAAATGGATAAAACTTCAATCTCAATTTTATCAAGACTTCTTTA
>CALLMJ010000091.1 GCA_938006875.1 uncultured Bacteroidia bacterium | reverse complement strand
AAGCCTGCTTTTAAAAAAGACGGTACTTTAACTGCGGGAAATAGTTCGGGAGTGAATGATGGTGCGGCAGCGTTGGTTATTGCTAATAAAGAAGCAGTAAAAAAATACAACCTCAAGCCGATGGCAAAAATTATTGCTTATGCCCAGGCGGGTATGAACCACCATTTAATGGGTTATGCTCCTGCTTTATCTACTCAAAAAGTACTTCAAAAAGCTCATCTTAAATTAGAACAAATGGATTTAATTGAAATTAATGAAGCCTTTGCAGCGCAAGTTTTGGCAGTAGAAAAAGGTTTAAAATGGAACCGCGAAAAAGTAAACGTAAATGGAGGAGCAATAGCTTTAGGGCATCCCCTTGGAATGTCAGGCGTTCGTTTGAATGTAATGCTAGCTTATGAACTTCGCAGAAGAAATTTAAAATACGGATTATCAACTATCTGTATAGGCGGTGGTATGGGTTTATCCATGATTATTGAAAATATCTCTTAAACTACTAAATTTATGATACTAAAAAAATCACAGTTTGACGAAACCTTAGATTATATCCGAAAATATTATTCAGATACCCCTGAAATTGGTATTGTATTAGGAACGGGAATGGGGGGATTAGTGGAATACATTAAAATTGAGAAATCTTTACCTTATAATTTTATTCCTTATTTTCCCATTTCAACGGTGGAAAGTCATTTTGGTAAATTAATTTTTGGAAAGATTGGCGATAAAAAAGTGGTTGCGATGCAAGGAAGGACTCACTATTATGAAGGTTATTCCATGTTAGAAGTTACTTATCCTATTCGTATCATGAAAATGTTAGGAATAAATAAACTATTTTTGTCCAATGCGGCTGGAGCTTTAAATTTAACTTATCAGAAAGGCGATATCATGCTCATAGAAGACCATATCAATTTGCAACCAGAGAATCCTTTGCGTGGTCCTAATTTAGATTTTTTAGGTCCAAGATTTCCAGATATGAGTCAACCTTATGATAAGGAGTTGATTTCAAAAGCGGAACAAATTGCAAAGAATCAAAATATTTCTGTAAAAAAAGGAGTTTATGTTGCAGTAGCGGGGCCTAATCTAGAAACTCGTGCGGAATACCGATTTTTAAAAACTATCGGTGCCGATGTTGTTGGAATGTCCACAGTTCCTGAAGTAATAGTAGCTAATCACATGGGTGTAAAAACTTTTGCTTTATCTATTGTAACCGATATTTGTGATCCTGATCATTTAAAACCTGTCTCCGTTGAAGAAATTATTCATGTAGCAAAATCTTCTGAACCTAAGGTTGTTAAAATATTGTTGGATTTAGTAAAGGAATCTCATTAACCCACAATCTTTATTTTTAAAAAAAATTTTTTTTATAATTTCAGTAATTTTGAAAATTTTATAGATAAACATATTTGGAATATAGAATTTTTTTAATTTTGTTGTTCAATTTATTCATTATGAAAAAAATTAGTTTTTTGTTATTTTTAATAGTTTTAGGAATTCAATCAGTTAATTCGCAAGTAGTATTTTCTGAAAGTTTTACATCGGGAATGCCTTCAAATTTTGTGTTAGTAAATAATGACGGAAAAACACCTGCTAGTTCCGTAAGTTATGTGAATAACGCATGGGTAGTAAGGAACGAGTCTACCTCTAATTCGAATAAAGTAGCGGTTTCAACCTCATGGTATAACCCTGCTGGTGCATCAGATGATTGGATGATAACTCCCCAGATAACTGTGGGAAATAACAACATGTTAAAATGGCGTGCCAGAGCCTTAGATTCCAGTTACCCCGATGGTTATCAAGTATTATTATCACCTACAGGTGATACCGCTTTATCTTCTTTTAATGTAACATTATTTAGTACAAACGCAGAAAATTCTCAATGGACCACAAGAGGGGTTTCTTTGGTACCTTATAACGGACAAACCGTGAGAATTGCTTTTCGTAATAATTCAAACGATAAGTTCTTACTTCAAGTAGACGATATAGAAGTTTCAGTAGCTCCAGTGTATGATGCTGGTATTACAGAAATCCGTAATTATCGTTATTATCAACAAGGAAGTATTGTTTTAGCTGGAACTATAAAAAATTACGGTTTAGATACTATTAATTCCATAGATGTTCACTGGACTTATGACGGAAACACGGTTAACACTCAATCTCTTACAGGTTTGAATGTGGCTTCTTATGGTATCCATAACTTTAATCATAGTGTTCCATTAGCTGCTTCTGGTTCTAATAAATATCCTATAAGAATGTGGACATCTAACATCAATGGAAATGCAGATGCTAATCCCACAAATGACACTACCGCTGTATTTGCGATTTATTCAGTAAGTGCTAAACCTGCGAAAAAAACTTTATTAGAAGAAGCAACGGGAGCATGGTGCCAATTCTGCCCAGATGGAGCAGTTAAATTATTGCAAGTATTAAATTCTAATCCCAATGTTATTGGTTATGCAGTACATGATTACGATGCTATGTCTAATGACCAAACCGACTCAGTAAATGTTTATGCAAGTGGTTTTCCAACTGGTTATATAGATAGATTTAAGTTTTTAAATCTATCGGGTGTAGATGTATCAAGAACTCAATGGTCAATTTATGCTTCTATAAGAAACAATCTGGCTGTACCGTTCGGACTATCTATGACTCATTCTTATGATGCATGGACAAGAACAGTTACCGTTGAATTAACAGCAGATAGTAAAATTAATACAAATGATAGAGACTATAGATTTGGGATTGTAGTTGTTCAAGATAGTATGTCAGGAACGGGTCAAGGATGGGACCAAGCCAATTTTTACAATTCACAATCAGGTCATCCATATTACCAGGCAGGTAATCCTATTGTTGGATATCAACATAGACATGTTGCAAGATGGTGGCCTTTAGGAGTTTGGGGTGCTAATGGATCTATTCCTCAAATGGTTACTGATGGTGCAACCTATAACCAATCTTATACTTTTACTTTGCCACAAGATTATGATGAAAATAGAATTTCTATTGTAGGATTGGTACAAGAGTTTACTAATGATTTGAATGAAAGACCTGTTCTTAATGTAATCTCTCAAAAATTAGATTTGACAACAACCAGTATATCTTCCTCAAACAGCATTCAAGGTCTTGAGATTTATCCTAATCCTGCAACTAATTTCACAACGATTTCATTTAATCTTCCTTCAAAAGATGTGGTTAATATTCAAATTTTAGACATTACTGGTAAAACCGTTTATAAAGAATCCATTGAGTTTTATCAAGGTGTTCAAGAATTAGATATTAATACTTCTAATTTTTCCAATGGAACTTATGTAGTAAATATTACTACTTCCAACAATAGTTTAAGTAAAAAATTAGTGATAAATCGCTAGTTAATGTTTTTTTCATGAAGTAATCCCTCTTTTAGAAGAGGGATTTTTTATTTTCTATTTTTAGAAAATTTTTGGTATTTACTTTGTATGATTCATTATATTTGATTAATTTTGGGACTTAATGGTAAAACTTTTACATTTGATTTTATTCTTAATTATTTCAAGTAAATTGATAGGTCAAAAGGTATTTATGACTTCGGGAAATACTTTTATTTTGCCATCAAATTCATTGCCATCACAGTTTATTGCAACCGATAGTGGTTATGTTGGGTTATTTCAAAATCAGAAATTATCTGGCTCTTACCAATTTTTTTTGGTATTTTTAAATAAAGAATTGGAATTTCAATATAAAATTGAATTAGAAAACGCTTCCACAGAGTATTATAATAATATTGATTTTCAATTTGATACATTGAGAATTTTTTCTGCTAAAACCAATTTTATTAATGACAAAAATGTAGTAGAATATGGATATAGAATTTTTAATTTTAAACAAAAAAAAGTAAATCCAGCTTATAAAAAGCTAGCAGTTCGTGAATCTTTACCTTCATTAAATTACATACTTAATGATCAACAAATTAATCCCTATCAATACTATTTGGTAAAACTATCTATTGGTTATCATTTGTACTATTTTCAAAAAAAGAAGGTTAAATCTATTGATTATACCTATATTTGCGTAAAAATTTTTGATAAATACTTTAATTCATTAAGTTATTTTCAAAAAGAAATCACACCCTTTGAAAACCTTCAAATAGTTAATTTTTTTCAATATGAAAATCAATCTGGAATGGATTTAAAAATTAGAGATAAAAGTGAATCAGCAATGGGTTTATTTTACCATATTAAAACTGATGATACATTATGGGTTTCAGAAATTTCCTTTAAAAAATTTTTTAATAAGCATTATTTATTAGAGAAAAACCAAAGTTTGGGAATTCTGGGAGCAGAAAAACCTGAATATGCTTATTTTTTGAATTCCAATTCACCGAAAGATTCATTGGTGCTAGAAAGTATTTTTGGAAGTCAAAATTATCAATATTATTTTGAATATGATGGAATAAATCTAAATTATTTTCCATATATCGAAAAGTCTCCTTTATTTTCTATTCACAATTTATACATAACCAATTGGTTAACAAAACGTAGCACTATGCTTCCCTATTATAATTCTACATATTTAGGAAATGAAATTTATATTAAACCCGTATTTTGGAGTAATCTATGTTTAATTAATGGTAAAATGAATTCAAAGAATTTTTTTGAACCTAATCAAAATCCAACTTATATTTTCTGGAACTTTGAAAGGCAGAGTGTTGTAAAAGAATTCTTTTTCAATCAGCCATTTACTTTAATTTTGTCACGTCCTTTTATAAAAAATTCCCAAGGAGCTTATTTCTTAGGAAAAAATAAGGATCAGTTTATTTTTTATAAAGTTGAAATACAATCATAATATAATTTGTATATGAAAGAAGGAATTTTTCCGAACGGTATTAAACCAATTGCTCCTTATAGTCCCGGAGTATTATTGAACAACATGCTTTTTATTAGTGGTCAAATAGCCATAAATCCCGAAACCGGTCAATTAGTAACTGATACGATTGAAAATGAAACGCATCAAGTAATGAATAATTTGTTTCAAGTTTTGAAAGAAGCAGGATTTGTTCCTAATGATTTAGTAAAAATTACTATTTTTATGTCTGATATGTCATTTTATGAGATTATCAATAAAATTTACGGTGAGTATTTTGATGGTATAGAGGTTTATCCAGCCAGAGAAGCAGTTGCAGTGAAAACCTTACCAAGAAATGTAAATGTAGAAATTTCAGGTATTGCAGTAAAAAATTAATGGCTTTTATAGATTTTATTAATGAGCATTAACTTATGGATAACCATTTTATTTAGTTCCTTATATTTAACGTCATGCAAGTGTTTTCATCAACAGGAGAACTTTGTTAAGGCAGTATTTCCAAAAGGAATAAATCCAATAGCTCCTTACAGTCCTGGCGTAGTTGTAGATAATATGTTGTTTATTGGCGGACAAATTGCTATTGACCCTTATACTTCATCTTTGGTAGTAGAAGATATAGAAAAAGAAACTCACCAAGTTTTAAAGAATTTATTTCAGATAGTTAAAGAGGCAGGTTTTGAGCCTAATGATTTGGTAAAAATAACCATTTTTATGACGGATATAGCTCATTATGAAGTTATCAATCGTGTTTATGCAGAATATTTTAAAGAGGTAAAAATACTTCCTGCTAGGGAAGCGGTTGCTGTGAAAAGTTTACCACGTAATGTAAATGTAGAGATTTCAGCTATTGCAGTAAAAAGTAAATTTTAGTAAAATTAATATAAAATGAAAAAAAGATTAGTTAGTTGTATTCCTAATTTTTCAGAAGGAAAAAACCAAGAAATCATCAATCAAATTGCTGATGCAATCAGAAAAGTTGAAGGTGTAAAATTATTGGATATTGACCCTGGAAAGTCTACGAATAGAACCGTTTATACTTTTGTTGGAGAACCTGAAAAAGTAGTTGAAGCCGCTTTTCAAGCTATAAAAGTTGCCGCCGAGCTTATAGATATGCGTAAACATCATGGTGAACATCCACGTATGGGAGCAACCGATGTTTGTCCTATTGTTCCTATTGATGGTATCACAATTGAGGAATGTGTAGAATTTGCAAAAAAATTAGCAAAAAGGGTAGGAGAGGAACTTCAAATTCCTGTTTATTTATATGAATATGCTGCAACAGCAGATTATCGTAAATCTTTATCAAAAATACGTGAAGGAGAATATGAAGGATTTGCCCAAAAAATGCAACTTAATGAATGGAAACCCGATTATGGTCCAAATACTTTTAATGAAAAATCTGGTGCTACGGTTATTGGTGTTAGAGACTTTTTGGTAGCTTATAATGTAAATTTAAACACAACTTCTGTTAAAAGAGCTAATTCTGTAGCTTTTGATATAAGAGAAATTGGGCGAGTAAAATTAGATGAAAATGGTAAAAAAGTTTATGATGAAAATGGAAAAGAGGTTCGTGAACCAGGAAAATTAAAAACCGTTAGAGCTATTGGCTGGTACGTTGAAGAATATGGTTTTGCACAGGTTTCTATGAACTTGACCAATATTCATGTAGCAAATTTACATGATGCTTTCCATGCTTGCGAAGAATCTGCATTTCAAAGAGGATTAAGAGTTACTGGTTCTGAAATTGTAGGTTTAGTACCTAAAAAATGTTTATTAGATACTGCAAAATTTTACTTAAAAAAACAAAATCGTTCAACTGGTTTAAGTGAAGAAGAATTAATTCAATTTGCTATACATACATTAGGTTTAAATGAAATTCGACCTTTTGATTATAAGAAAAAAATCATTGAATATGCAATTCAGGAAGAAGAAAATTCAGAAAAATTATTAATAAATCAAACTATCAAAGGTTTTACTCAAAAATTGGCATCTGAAAGTGCTATACCTGGTGGTGGAAGTGTTGCTGCGTTATGTGGAGCACTGTCAGCGGCTTTAACGGCTATGGTTGCCAATGGTTCTGCGAACAAAAAAGGTTGGGATTCTAAAGTTCCATTCTTTTCTGAAATAGCTGAAAAATTCCAAATGCATATTCAAGATTTACTTTATTATATTGATGAAGATTCCAACTCCTATAAAAATGTTATGAATGCTTATCGTTTAAATGAAAGTAATGAGCAGGAAAAAAAACTTAAAGAAATAGAAATTGAAAAGGCTAATCAATATGCAACATGGGTCCCTTTACAAGTTTGTAAAAAATGTTTAGAAATGAAATGGGATATTTTTTTAATGATAAAAGAGGGAAATCCCAATGCAATTACCGATATGGGCACAGCTTTAAATTGTTTAATTAGTGCATATCAATCAGCTTTGTATAATGTAAAAATTAATTTGAAAAGCGTTAAAGATCATGATTTTATTTTAGATATTCAGAATGAAATTCAAAATTTAGAAAGTAAATTTTTAGAACAAATTGATGAATTTAAACAAAAAATTGAGAAAAGTTTAATTTTATAGCTTCTTTAAAGATATTTAGTTGTTCGCTACGTCAATTCGTTTCATTACACTTACTGATACGAATTACACTAATTTAAAAAGGTTTTGTGCTTGAAAGAGTTTATGTATTAGTTTAAAAGTGCATAAACCTAATGGGCGGCTTGTGGAAAGAGTAGGGGCTCCCAAATTAATATAAAAAATTATGGGAAACGTAAAAAAAGCAGTCCTAATGAACTGCCTCAATACCACTTAACAAATTTTCAAAATTACCTATGGTCAATAACCGTTTTATGTTTCACTTCTTCAATGACGATTTTGGAGATAATTTCATTCATAACTTCTGAGGTACCAGCTCCAATAGTTAATAATCTACAATCTCTAAATGCTCTTGCCAAGCCGTAGTCTTCCATATATCCCCAGCCACCATGAATTTGGAGTGCTTCATCAATAATAAGTTGAGCTTCATGACAAGTAAACGCTTTAGCCATCGTAATAGAACGAACCGCACCTGCACCATTATCAATAAAATCCTGAACCGCTCTAAAAGTTATGGCTTTACAAGCCTCTAATTTAGTGGCCATTTCAGCAATTTTATGACGAATAACTTGAAATTTACCAATTTGTCTCCCAAATGCTTCACGTTCTTTACTATATAAAATGGCTTTTTCTAAAGCCCATTCTGCCGCAAAAGTTGCTGTAACAGAAGCTAACAACCTTTCTTCTTGTAAGTTGTTCATGATATAATAAAAACCCATACTTTTTTGTCCGAGTACTTGTGTTTTAGGGACAATACAATTATCAAAGAAAAGTTGAGCGGTATCGGAGGTATGCATTCCGAGTTTGTTTTTGACTTCAATGGATTTGAAACCTGGAGTATTAGTTTCAAAAATAAAGTTAGTAAAATCATAGCCTTCGCCGGTTCTTGTAACCACAACAATAAAATCGGCTAAATTACCGTTAGTAATAAACATTTTAGAGCCATTAATAACGTAGTGGTCATCTTTTTCTACGGCAGTAGTTTTAATACCACCGACATCGGAGCCTGCGCCGGGTTCTGTAATACCTAATGCAGCAATTTTTTCTCCTTTTAGTGCTGGTACCAAATATTTTTGTTTTTGTTCTTCTGTTCCAGCGGCTAAAATTAAAGGTAATGGTAAAAAATTATGAGCATACAAGGACATGCCAAGCCCACCCATATTAAATTTAGCCATCACCTCTGATACTGCTACCGCAGCCCAAAAATCTAATCCACTTCCGCCATATTGTTCAGGAAAACTAACCCCAAAAAAGCCCTGCTCCCCCATTTTTTGAAATATCTCTTTTGAACAAAACTTATCTTTCTCCCACTGGTCTATGTATGGAAGAACTTCCTTTGTTAAAAATTTTGATAAACTCTCTTTTATAAGCTCATGTTGAGCAGTTTCTTTTGTAGCCATAAAATCTCTATTTTAAAATAACAAAATTACTAATTCTTTATAAATTTACCAACAAACGAAAAATCTTTTTTAAATAGTTTTATAAAATACATTCCGTCCGTCAAATCCTTCAAAGTAATGCTATCGCTATCTAACGTCCCAGATTGTAAAATTCTGCCTTGTAAATCCACAATTTGATATTCTAAATTCTCGTAAGAAAAAGCTTTGACGTGCAAAATGTTACCGCAAGTAGGATTAGGATAAATCTTTAAATCTTCTGTTAAATTGGAATGAAAAGAAGTTGTACTATAATTGAAAGGTGCAGATGTAGCGGTACAACCATTAGCATCAGTAATTTGAACGGTATAACTACCATTTTGTGAGGGATTGTAGGTTTGTTGCGTAGCTCCAGGAATCGGATTTCCATTCAAAAACCATTGATAAGAGGAAGCAGTACTGGACTGTAAGATGTTACCATTTAAAGTTATCGTAGGAGTTTGAGCAGTATTTACTGTAACCGTTACACTTTTTCGGTTGGAAGTACAGGTATTAAGCACTGTTTCAACGTAGTAAGTGGTGTTATTGTTAAGACTGGGGGTAGTAAAAGAATTTCCCGTGTAAAGCGGGGTACCACCAGATACTTGGGAATACCACAGAAAGGTTGCTCCAGCTGGGTCAGTAGCATTTAATGTAGCAGAATTTCCTGAACAAATACTTACTGGGTTCACAGAAGGCTGTGCAGGCTGAAACATAGTCGGAGTACCAATTTGTTGGTTTGCAGTAATATTCTGATTAGCAATATAAGCTTGTAGCGTATCCATAAATTGTTGCCAAGAAGCACAACGTTCTTTCAAGAAAAATTCAATCCAATGCTCTGCCACGCGTAAGGTACGTGTATTTTGTTCCTGCCTTGAAATAAATGGACCGTATCCTATACAACTCAATCCTTCGGCAGAAAAACAAGTAGAGGCTCCGCTACTGGTAAAATTACAATGAGAAGAGCCCTTTAATTCTGTGTAATATTTTACTGTGGATGCGAGGCTATCAAAGATTGGGATTTGGTGCTGATTAGGTGGTGTTACGCAATCTTCTTCGCCTGCAATGCTTAGGACGGGGCAAGTAACTTGATTAGCGGCAGATTTAGCAGAAGGATTTGTCTCTGCGGCGGCTAAAGATACTATGGTTGTAAAAACATTATTTCCTGATGCCGCTAGATAGGTGGAACCTCCCCCCATAGAATGCCCCATTACAGCCGCTCTATTTTTTACTTTTCCATAAAAGGGCGATGTATTGATACCATTTTGTTGTTGTATCCATTGAGCTAAAAACTTCAAATCTCCACCAAAATTCGCATGATTAGGGCTGATGTTACCCTCCGTTCGTGGAAAAATACAAATGTATCCTTTGGGTACAAAATATTCCCAAATGTAATTGTAAGCGTCCCAACGGATTGTAAAACCATGACCAAAAACAATTACAGGAAATTCTCCATTGGCTACAGGCACATTATCTCCCGCTGTATTTGCGGGATAATAAATTTCTGTATCTTGAATTACTCGATTGCTTCTTGATGAGTCAATTGGGCTTATTGTGCGATGCCCAATTTGAAAATTTTGAGCAAACAAACCTAAATTTAGCAATAACGCTACGATACAAAGTATTTTTTTCATAAAACGGAATTTTTGGCAATATTAATTAAAAAACTTTTTTTAAGCAAATAGTTTTTTAAAGTTTAACAATTTTTTTAGCTTAAACCTACATAATAACATTAATATCAAGAAAATAGTTAATAAAAATTCTCATTTTTTGTTTTACATAAGTAGATTTTAAAAAAATAGTTTTAGAGTTAATTTTTATTGAAAGATTATTTAAACATTTACTTCATTCAAACATTGGACTGAAAGGTTATTTAAATGAATCCTAAAATGGATACGTGGATTAATCCTTTGTATTTGGATTGATGTGGGTTATTTTGTTCATAAGTGGAAAAACTTTTTTGGTTTTTTAATAAAAATTATAGCATATTTGCAAATTGTTAAAACTCACTCTTGCGAAACTTTTTGAGTCCATATAAAATAATTTTATTGATTTGGGGCTTCTTGTTGTTGGCTAATCCGTTGATTGTCAATGCACAAGATGAACAAGAGTTTAAACCTTGTACAGGTCCAACTTGTAATCCAAGTCATAGAAATCACAGAAAAGAAGCCAAGTTTACGCCTCATAAAAAGAAACAAGTAAATATAAAACATTTAAGAAAACAACAAATTGCAAAAGCTAAGCAGTTCCAAGCTCAACAAAAAAAACGTCAAAAATTTCAACAAAAACTTCAGGCTTTTAGAGAAAAAAATCCTAAAAAATACCATAAAACTTTAGATAAAGCCCAAAACCCTTACCGTATTAAACGATATAAACCTAAAAGTTTAGATTATGTAACTTATGGTAATAAAAATAAAATTCGTAGAAAAGGGCTTGATAACGTCAATATCCCTCAATACCGAGTAAAACATAATTCCTTAGACAACAAAAGATTTGCGGGTAATTACAAACAAAAACATAATCGCTTAGATAACAAAAGTTATTCTCAATATCAAAAAAGACATAATTCACTCGATAACAAAAAGTTCTCTGGAAATTACAAAGTTAAACATAGAAATTTAGATAGCCGTAAATATGCGAACTATCAAGTTAAACATAGAAATTTAGATAGCCGTAAATATGCGAACTATCAACAAAAGCATTATCAAAGGGATTTAAAAACGATGCGTTCTTACCATGTTCATCATAAACAGTTGGATAGACGTAGAATGGCTTCTTACCCTGTAAGACATAAGAATTTAGACAACAGAAGAATATACTCTAAAAAACAAAGAGATAGAGAGCCCGCATTTAAAGTGGATAAACCTACCAGAGTAGCCAAACAATATGCTCAAAAAATAAAAAAAGGATTGATTGTTATACCCACGGCAAGTTATGTAATGTTATCAAGAAATCCTAAAAATTTTATTTCTATGAAACATAAGCAGTATGATGGAGTTACCATGCCAAGGTACAGAATGTCTCATAGAGGTTTAGATGGAATTTCTCCTAAAAGTTTAAGAATTAAGCATAAAAATTTAGATTTTGCTAATATGCCCAAATACAAACAGAAAAGAGGTAATCCCCAAAATTTCTGTTACCCAAAAGTTGTGGTACCTCATAGAAGTTTGGACAGAATGTGTTACCCGAAATTAGTAATTCCTCATCGTCAATTAGACAATGTTTGTTATCCAAAACTAATAGTACCACATAAGCAATTAGATTTGGCTTGCGGTGAAAAACCTTTCCGCGTAAAACATAAGCAATTAGATTTGGCTTGCGGTGAAAAACCTTTCCGCGTGAAACATAAGCAATTAGATTTGGCTTGCGGTGAAAAACCTTTTCGCGTGAAACATAAGCAATTAGATTTGGCTTGCGGTGAAAAACCTTTCCGTGTAAAACATAAACAATTGGATAATGTTTGTTATAAAAGTTTAAAAATTTGCCATAGACCTTTAGACAAATACAAAGTACCTTGTGATCCGAATATTGTTCAACCCAAATCCAATTTAGAGAGAGTGGGTGACGATTTAAAATATTTTTTCACAAACAAAAGACGTTTTTGTAAACTTAATTCTATTTATTCTGGAGTTTCAGCGGGTCAAATCATAGAGACTCAAAAATTTGGGAAAAGTGTTGTTACGGATTATATCATTAAAAATCGTTTAATTCAATACGTAAGATATGTTGATGGAGACTCTACAAAAATCAAAGTAAAATATCGTAAATCACCAAGCATTAAACATTTAGTAGTTTTAGTACCCAAAGATGAAAAGAATTTAAGAAAACGCAATGGTGAACCTAACCTAAAAAAAGTAAAGCTTAGCCAAAAAGAAACTAAGGACATCATGATGAAACATTTGGTAGAAAAAAGAAATTTTATTTGGTTAATAAGAATGTATCCTGAAGAAGAACAAAATTTACCTGAACTTTATGCAAAATATGGTGGTTATAAAGAAATAAAACATCCAGCGTTTCAAAAAAAATAACCATGCTACAAATTGACAATCACTTAATCAGTGAAGATATTTTTTTAGAAAAATTTGAGTGCGAAATTAACCAATGTAAAGGAAATTGTTGTGTTGAAGGAGACTTAGGTGCTCCATTAGAATTCCACGAATTAGAGATTTTAGATAAACTTTACGAAAAAATTAAACCCTATCTTAACGAAAAAGGCAAAAAATCTATTGAAAAACAAGGCAAATATGTTGAACATTCAAAAGGTGAATTTTCTACCCCATTAGTCAATGGAAAAGAATGTGCTTATGTGATTTTTGAAAATGGCATTGCTTTATGCGGAATAGAAAAAGCATGGAAAGATGGAAAAATTGATTTTCAAAAACCTATTTCCTGTCATTTATATCCTATTCGTTTATGGGAAAAAAATGGAATCATTGGTGTAAATTATGAAGAATGGGAAATTTGTAGATGTGCTTGTTCAAAAGGTATAAAAAATCAAACTCCTGTATATCAATTCCTTAAACAAGCTATTATTAGACGCTTTGGAAATGAATTTTATGAAATTTTAGATAGTTACTATCAAGAACATTATAACAAAAATTAACCAATAACTCAAAAATTATTTGAACTGTTAAAATTTTACAAAGTCATTTTGTAAATTGTTAAATTTATTTGCTGAAAGATAAACTTTTATCTAAAACTCTACAAGCCCCTTTATAATGAGTTAGATAGTAACCAGGAACTAAATAATCGTATCTCACACCGGTTGAAGCGGCATGTATAAACTTGATTTTTCCATCTTCAATTGCCACACACATAGCACTATGCCCAATCTGATGAGGCTTAGAAGGAGTAGAAAAAAACAACAAATCACCAGGTTGAATTTCATCAACAGAAATAGGTTTCCCAAATTTATATTGGTCAGGAGAAATTCTAGGCAATTGAATACCTTGGGTCTGATAAACCGTCATAACTAATCCTGAACAATCCATTCCCGATTTATTGGTTCCACCAATTTTATAAGGAGTTCCTAAATATTTTTGAGCTTCTTCCACTAAGCTTTTAGCTTGCCCTTTTGCTTCAATAGAATTTTTGTTATGATTTTTTTCAATAATTTCTGCTTTGGGTCTAACTGTTATTTCTTCTGTCTTTTTAGCTATCTTTACCTCAGATACTTTTTCAATATTCTTTTTTTCCTCAACATCTTGGACTAAATTTTTAGAATTTTTGGGAAATTTATTTTTTGAAGATTTAAAACTTATTGAATTTCTTTCAACTTCATGCACCAAAGGATGTGAAGACGATTGCGAATTTTTTATGACAGAACAACCCGTCCCATAAATAATAAAGATATAAACAAAAGTGAAGTAAAAAACAAACTTGAGCATATTTAGAACATTATTTTGTAAAGATATAACCGAGAAGTCAATAAGGAAACAAGAAAAAATAAACAAGAATAATGAGTATAAATTAATTTTCTGTTTAAAAGTGGATAAACCCTAGTAAAGTGATTAAAAAAAGAATTTTAGAGAAAAACAATATCCACAGTTTGTGGAAACGATTTTTAAAAAAACTTTTTTAGAAAAAAGAATTACAGTAAATTTGCGATAAAATTTTTCTAATTATTACCAATAGAAACAATGGGAAAAATCATAACCTTAGCGAATCAAAAAGGCGGCGTTGGAAAAACTACTACAGCAATCAATTTGTCTGCAAGTTTAGCAGCGAAAGATTTTAAAACTTTATTAATAGATACAGACCCTCAGGCTAATGCAACTTCTGGAGTAGGTTTTGATCCCAGAAATATAAAAACGGGTATTTACAATTGTATAATTAATGAAGTTCTTTCTCCAAATGAAGCTATACTTCAAACCAAAGTACCTAATTTATTTTTGTTACCTTCAAGCATTGATTTAGTAGGTGCTGAAATTGAATTAATTAACCTCCCTGATAGAGAAAAAAAAATGAAGTCTGTAATTGATAAAATCAAAAATGATTATGATTTTATTATTATAGATTGTTCACCTTCTCTTGGTTTGATTACTGTAAATGCTTTAACTGCGGCAGATTCCGTGATTATCCCTGTTCAATGTGAATTTTTTGCTCTGGAAGGTCTTGGTAAACTTTTGAATACCATAAAAATTGTTCAACAAAAATTAAATCCCAATTTATCAATTGAAGGTATTTTACTTACTATGTATGATTCACGATTAAGGCTTGCTAACCAAGTTGTAGATGAAGTGAAACTACATTTTAAAGATATAGTTTTCGATACTATCATTCATAGAAATGCAAAACTTAGTGAAGCACCATCTTTTGGTTTACCTGTAATTTTATATGATGCTAATTCAAAAGGTTCTATTTCATATACAGAATTAGCCAGTGAAATCCTCAAAAAAAATAATATTCCAGATACAAGCGTTGCAAATGCAGAGTAAGATTTATTAAAGCATGGAAGAAAAAAAGAAAAAAAGTGTACTAGGGAAAGGTCTTGGAGCCTTAATTTCTCCTGTAAATAATGAAGTTACTGAAAATGCTATTGAAACTGTAAATGCCATTCATGAAATACCTTTGGAATGGATTGAACCTAATCCTTATCAGCCACGTGTTGATTTTGACCAAGATGCTTTACAAGAATTAGCAGAATCTATTAAAATTCAAGGAATTATACAGCCTATTACTTTACGTAAATTATCTGACAAAGAATACCAAATTATTTCTGGCGAAAGGAGATTCAGAGCTTCTAAAATTGCTGGATTAACTTCTATTCCTGCTTATATTCGCTCTGCTAACGATGAACAAATGATTGAAATGGCAATCATTGAAAATGTACAGCGTGAAGATTTAAATGCCATTGAAATTGCTTTAGGTTATAAAAGATTAATGGAGGAATGCCGGCTTACTCTTGAACAAGTTGGTGAAAAAATTGGAAAAAAAAGAGCTACCATTAATAATTATGTAAGGCTTTTAAAATTACCCCCTGAGATTCAAGTTGCAATTCGTGAGAACAAAATTTCTATGGGACACGCTAGAACTATTATTACCATAGATAATCCTATTGTTCAACTTTCAGTTTTTAAGCAAATTATTGATAAAGACTTATCTGTAAGGCAAGTTGAAAAATTGGTACAAGAACTTTCCCAATCCAAAGTTCAACAGAAAAAAAATCCCTCTAGCACTTCTCCATTAGAATTACATCTCAAAGATTTAGAAATCAAACTTTCTAAAAAGTTTAGTAATAAAGTGAATATTCAGCATAAAGAAGACGGCAAAGGAGAAATAAGAATTCCCTATTATTCGCAAGAAGATTTAGATAGACTATTAGAACTATTGATGGGTTAATTCTTATGACGGTTGAAGAAGCTGTACAAGCGCCTATATTTCAGCATATAAAAACTGCTATTGAAAAATCCCAATTTAAGGCTTATGTGGTAGGCGGTTTCGTTAGAGACTATTTTTTAGATAAAATATCCAAAGATATTGATATTGTTGTGGAACCACCTGAAAATTATCAACCTGAAGAAAAACCTCTTTATGGAATTGAATTTGCTAATATTTTTGCTAAAATTATTGGTGCTGAAGTTAATGTATTTGAAAATTTTGGTACAGCATTAGTAAAAAAAGATGATTTGGAAATTGAGTTTGTGGGTACAAGAAAAGAATCTTATAGAAGAGATTCCCGAAAACCTATTGTAGAAAATGGAAGTTTATACGATGACCAACTTCGTAGAGATTTGACTATTAATGCAATGTCTATTTCTTTAAATCCTGATAATTATGGCTTATTAATAGATCCATTTAATGGTCTTGAAGACTTAAAAAATAAAATCATAAAAACTCCTACTGATGCAAATGTTACTTTTTGTGACGACCCACTAAGAATGATGCGAGCTATTCGTTTTGCTACTACTCTGGAATTTACTATGGAAAAAAAAACCTATGAAGCCATTCGTACTAATGCTAGTCGTATCAAAATTATTTCAAAAGAAAGAATCATCGAAGAACTCAATAAAATTATAATGGCTAATAAACCCTCTTCTGGGTTTAAAATGCTGTTTTACACAGGGTTATTAGAAATTATCTTTCCTGAATTGTATAAAATGCATGGCGTTGAAGTCATTAATGGAAAGGCTCATAAAGATAATTTTTTTCATACCCTCCAAGTTTTAGATAATTTATGCCCTTATTCCGATAATCTTTGGTTAAGATGGTCAGCTATTTTACATGATATTGCAAAACCCGCAACTAAAAAATTCTACCCTCAACATGGTTGGACTTTCCATGGTCATGAAGACAAGGGCGCTCAAATGGTTCCACAAATCTTTAAAAAATTGCGTTTACCCTTAAATGAAAAAATGAAATTTGTTCAAAAAATGGTAAAACTGCATTTGAGACCTATTGCCTTAGTAGATGAAGAAGTTACGGATTCTGCTATTCGTAGATTGATTGTAGATGCAGGTGAAGATTTAGATGAACTATTAAAATTATGCCGTGCTGATATTACTACTCGTGATAACAACAAGTTAGAAAAATACTTAAAAAACTATGATTATGTAGAAAAAAGAGTCCATGAGGTAATTGAATTAGATAATTTAAGAAATTGGCAACCGCCTATAACAGGAGAAATCATTATGGAATATTTCCAAATTAAACCATCTCCATTAATTGGTGAAATCAAAAATGCAATCAGGAATGCTATTTTAGATGGCGAAATCCCTAATGAATATGAACCTGCTTTTGAATACATGAAAAAAATAGGTAAACAAATTTTAGAAAACCAAAAAAACTAAGAAAACTGTGTGTTATTATTAAAAATACTCAAACTTGATTTAAACAAAATCTTTTATATAGTCCTCTAAATAAAGTTTTAACTCATCGATAAAAAATTTTAACTGGCTTTTTTCTTTAACCAATGCACTAATATTCAGCGTTCTTTCTTGAATAAAACCATTAGGCTGAACCACATCTTTTAATCTATAAATCTCATAAAATTCTTTTGGGTTTTGGTTTTGTATCATCTTAATGAGCTTATTTTCTAATTGATGATAAATTTTATTCCAATAAAACTTCTGAGTTTCTAATGAATAAACTAAACTTTCTGAAATTTCTTTTACTTCATTTTGTAAATCAGAAATTTTTTGATGAATGAAAAAAAAATGATTCTTAAAATCTTCAAAATCATAATATTTTTGAGCAATTCTTCTTTGAATTTCTTTTAAGTTTTTTAAAAGAAAAGAAGGTTCATAGCCCATATTTATTAATTTCAATTGAATGTCTTGTGGGATATGAGTATAAGAAAATCTAGGAATTAATAATGGGTAAAATGTATTAAACTCATGAAAATTAGATTTTAATTGAAGCCAATAATGAATTTCACTCCAACCACCCACGTAAGCCAAATTAGGCAGCAAAAATTCTTGGTATAGCGGTCTAAAACCAGCACTCGGGCTGATTCTATCGGGATGTTCCTGAACTTCTTTCATGAGCCAATCCAATTTTACTACTTCATTTCCAATAAAATATTCACTATTTTTAAAATGGATTTTTTCTCTTTGAGTATCCGTTAGGTAAAACAAATTAATTTCCGATACGTTCCATTGGACTTTAATTCCTAAATTTCTTAATTGAATATTGGTTTGGCTAACATTTTTAAAAGTGGGTTTTTCCAAAATTTCTTTCAAAAAAAAAGAAGAAAAACTTTTTTTCCATTCGTAATCATCACCATCAATAAAAACCAATCCCTCATCTTTGAATATAGAACTTAACAAAACTTGGAAAGAATTTTTCCAATTCTCTTGTTCCAAATAGGGCTCTGTTACCCAAGAACCTTTATAAATTAAAGATTGGTCTATTTTATGCCTGCCCACTGCACCCTGAAATTTCCCATGATATTCAACTTTGTTTTGATAGCCTTGATAAAAATGATTTACTTCTAAATAATCATGATCTTCTGAAGCTAACCAAAAAACAGGAATAAAATGATAATCCGAGAATTTTTGGTTGAGTTTTTTACATAATTCAATGATAGATAATGTTTTGTAAATTACGTATAAAGGTCCACTTCCATAACAAATTTGATGACCCGTGGTAACAGTAAAGGTTTTAGAACTTTTTAAAGACTCAATATTTTTTTCAGTTTTTTTACTGAAATTCAATTGATTTTGTTCAACTAGTTTTTTTACTAATAACTCTCGATTACAACCAAAACGATTACGGTTCTCTATAATTTTATTCCAATTTGGAAAATTAGCTGAAAATGAAATAAGTTTGTGAATTTCAGAAGAAAAAAACAGATTTTTTAAGTTCATTTAAGTAAAACAATTTAAAACCTACAATCCATTTTTAAAAATGATAATTTTTGATTAATTAGCTCAGTAGCAATGTCTTTTTTTAAATCACCACAATATTGCCAGGCATCACCTTCTTCGTTAAAGATAATTTTAAGACGAATTGAAAGTAAATTTTGTTTATCGGGTTCATCGTATTTGATGATGTCTAATTTTTCTAATTTAAAATTGTTTTCAAGAGCATCTTCATCTAAAATAGGTTTTATGACCTCAAAAATTACTCCTGGTTTTTGTACTCCCCTAAAACGAATATCAATAAAAAATTCGTAATCAATTTGTGCAGAAGTAAAAGAAACAATGCACATAAATACAACAAAAAAAACTCGCTTTATGATTCTTAATATCATTTTTCCACAAAAATACAAAATTTGTTCCCAAATTAAATCACTTTTATTTTTACTTTCGTTTACGAAGCGAACTTCAAAGATATATTTCCAGCAGGAGGGGAGCTTTACTGGGCAGTAGGATTATTAAAGGTGGTTTGCACCCAATTGGTATCAAAACCCCGCATTTCTGAAGGAATATTTTCAGATAGCTGATTAAACGGGGTTGGGTTTTACTCCTTTATTGTATTTTTTGTTTATTTAGAAGTTTTTCATTATTTTTGCCAAACATTTCATAAATTTGGAAATTCTCAATATATTAACTCCAATTGCTCTAACGTTTGGATTTATAGCTATTTATGCTTTATTAGGAGTTTATGCAGAAAGAAAAATTGCAGCTTTTATTCAGGATAGGGTAGGGCCCGACGAAGTAGGATACAAAGGAACATTACAAACTTTTGCTGATATTCTAAAATTATTACAAAAAGAAATAATTGTTCCTGATTCTGCGGATAAAATTTTATTTTGGATTGCACCGTTATTAATTTTTGCTTCTGTTTTTGCAGGGTTTGCTGTTTTGCCGTTTTCTCAATCTGGGTTATATGCAAATATCAATTTAGCGATTTTATGGGTTATGACTATGGTTTCTATTGATGTCATCGGCATTTTAATGGCAGGTTGGGCGAGCAACAATAAATATTCCCTATACGGTTCTATCAGGGCGATTTCCCAAATGATTGCTTATGAAATTCCATTAGGATTTGCTATTTTATCGGTTGCTATAATTTATGGAACTTTAAATATTGAAAAAATTATTTTCATGCAAAGTACAGAAGGTTATGTTTGGGGTATTTGGAACGCAAAGCACTATGGAGGTATTTTTTTATGGTCAATTTTTCAGCATCCTCATTTGATAATCGTATTTTTTGTTTTTTTTGTTGCTGGGATAGCGGAATGCAATAGAGCCCCTTTTGATATTCCCGAAGCAGAATCCGAGTTGATTGCTGGATTTCATACGGAGTATGGAGGATTTGCATTTGCTACCATTATGTTAGCGGAATATGCGAATATGTTAATTATCAGTTTGTTATCTGTGATTATGTTTTTGGGTGGCTGGAATAGCCCTCTTCCAAATTTTGGATCCATCAATTTATTTGATATAACGAATGGAGGTGGGTTTTGGAGTAGTTTTTGGCTATTTTCCAAATCCTTGATTTTAATTTTTATCATGATGTGGATACGTTGGAGTTGGCCTCGTTTTAGAGCTGACCAGTTGCTTCAATTTTCATGGAAAGTTTTATTACCCATTTCATTATTTTTAGTGATTTTCTCCGCTTTTTGGAAAATTTTTATTTTTTAATTCAATTCCTTTTTAAATTTGCAAGAAAAATATTGCTTTATGAAAAAGATTATTATTATTTGTTATTTTTTAGGGTTTTTAAGTCTTCCATTTTTGAAAGCACAAGTACCGACTTACTCAGACGATATTGCATGTATAATTTATTCACACTGCACAAAATGCCATCATCCAGGAGGTATTGGACCAATCAGTCTCATGGATTATACACAAACAGCCAATTATGCCCAAGCAATTTTAAATATGGTGGAAGGAGCAAGTAATAAAACCCACCATTTGTCAACAGAAATGCCACCCTGGCCACCTGATAATACGTATCAAAAATATGCTTATGACCCTACATTATCACAACAAGAAATACAAGCTATCAGAGACTGGGTGAATAATGGTACTCCTCAAGGTAATCCTGCAAATACACCTACACCACCTTCTTATTCCTTACAAGGTTTAATTCAAAATCCTGATTTTTCCGATAAAATTCAAACTTTTACTTCTAATGCTTCTAACAAGGATGTTTATCGTTATTTTGCTATTCCTACCAATTTCTCCACTGTAAAGTACATTAATGAATGGGAAATTTTACCGGGTAATCCTGAAATAGTTCATCATGTATTGATATTCTTAGACCCTACTGGTAATTCATTAAATGACCAAGCCAATGATCCTAATCCAGGATTTAATCAGCCTTCTAATTCAGCAAATTATAAACTCATCGGAGTTTGGGCACCTGGTGAGTTAAAATTCAAAGCTCCTAATGGTTTTGGTTATAAATTAGACCCGAATTCTGTAATTGTACTACAAATTCATTATCCAGCAGGTTCTATTGGGCAAGTAGATTCTACACGTATTCAATTTAAGTTTTCTTCTGGTTCTGCTCGGGAATTAATTACACAATCCCCTCTTAATCATGGATCCAATAGCCTTCAAAATGGTCCCTTATTTATTCCTGCGGATAGCACTAAACTTTTTATTGAAAAATTTACCGTTCCGAATCAAATAGATTTAAGTGTTTTTGCGGTTGCTCCTCATATGCACCTCATTGGAAGATCAATTCAAACTTATGGAGTAAAACCTAATGGAGATACCATAAATTTTATACGTATTAACAATTGGAATTTTTCATGGCAAGGAAATTATTTTTTTCAAAAACCCATAAAAGTTCCTAAACAGACTGTTTTATGGTCCAAAGCATTTTATGATAATACTTCCAATAATCCTTTTAACCCTAATAATCCTCCACAAAATGTAACTGCTGGTGAAGCTACAACAGACGAAATGATGTTGAACTTTTTCACTTTTACTTATTACATGCAAGGTGATGAAAATATTATTATTGATACATCAAGTCATGGAGAACATTATAATTATTGTAGCATACTTACTCATACAGAGTATCCATCTACTTTATTTACTCAAAATTCTGACGTTATTTTTCCTAATCCCGTTCAAAACCTTACCACTGTATTAACCTCAAACGCTATGGAAAAATTAGAACTTATAGACCTACAAGGCAGAATTTTAAGTAGGTGGGATACCAAGAACCAAAAGTCCTTTGAAATAGATTTAAGTTGGTTATCATCAGGGTGTTATATTTTTAATGTTTACCATTTGAATCAAACATTAGAAAGTATACAGTTTTTAAAGCAGTAGAAAATAGAAATATAGATTAGTGCAGGCTCAAATTATTATCCCTTTAATTCCATTTCCATTGTAATTGAATTACAAAATTTCTGGCAGGTTCGTATATGTTTAATAAACGGTATTTGCTTAAATGATAAAAATATTTAGTATTCAATACATTTTGAATTTGAAAACCTAAACTTAAACTTTGTGTTTTTAATTTTTTTTGAGACTGAATACCCAAATTCCACAAATGAAAAGCTGGGGTTTCAGGTTCATTGATGACTACACGGTATTGAGGGAAAGCATAACGATGTTCAATCCAGAATTCTGTTTTATAAGGATTTAAGAATTTGGGGATATATTCTAAATGGCTTAAAATGGAGGGTTGAGGCATAAAAGGCAGAGGTCTATCTTGAACCCAATTTTGGCCCCAAGCAAAATCACCACTGATACTTGCATGTAAATCTTCAATAAAATGGTAATCCATAAAAATTTCACCACCCCATAAAATGGCATCATTTTGTAAATATTGATACACTTGTCCACCTTCTGGTAGAGTTGAAAATCTGGACGTAGGCGACAAATAAATGTAATTAGAAAAATAGGAAGCAAATCCCGATAATTTAAACTCCCATTTAGAATTTTCATAGTGAATGGTTAAATCATTTTGATAACCTTTTTCGGGTAGTAAATTAGGATTTCCCATTTCATGGCGAAAAGTACCGTGATGAACACCATTAGAGGCTAGCTCAGAAGGCGCTGGATAACGAAAATCAGTTCCAAAATTATATTTAAGGTTCCATTTTTCAGTTATAAACCAAGATAAACCTATTGCAAAACTATAATTCCAATAATTTCTATGAATGAAAGGACTTCTTAATTGCTTTCCTAAATAAACCCCTCTACGATAAAAATCTACATAGGCTTCTTGAAGTTCATCATTACCATAATCAACTCTTGCACCTGTGTTAAATATCCAATTTTCATTTTTTTTATATTGCAAAAATTGAAAAAATCCTATTTGAAAACGTTGAAAATTAGGAATTAAATATTCAAATCCGCTGATATGATTTTTTTGATATTGTTGGCTCATTCCTGAAACCCATTTCCATTGACTCCATTTTTTAAAGTAGCGTAAATTCGCTGAAAAGGTATTTAACAAAAGACCTAATGCAAGGCTATCTGTTGTATTTTGACCATGAGAATGTGCTTTGGAAAATTCTTTTCTATAATTTTGTTGCCAAGCGGCATCCATTTCTAACCAATCTTTACCTATTAAAATTTGATTATTAGACTGGACTTTTAAATGTTGAATATTTTGATAAGGCAACCCAATATTTCTAAAATTACCATCTTGTTTGACGTTATATGCAGTAGGAATGCCAAATGCTCCTGAAAAAAAACCTAAGTTCTGGTAAAAGTGACTTACCGTAACAAAGCTATTGATTGCATTTCCATGATAACCCATACGTATCATTTGATTCCATTCCCTGCCACTAGTATTTTTTAATCTTTGGTTTTCTATGGGCAAAACATACGAATTATAAATAAAACTATCCGATGGAACTCCATAATCTCCGTAGTTTTGGTAAGTATGACGAAACTGTAAAGAAAAATGATTTTTTTTATAGGCAACATAAGAACTTTGAAAAATAGATTGATTATTAGAACGATAGCCTTGTAAAGTATGTAAATATATACCTTCATGAGCAGGGGGCTTTTGTTGAATATGAATAACACCTCCCATCGCATCAGAACCATAAAATAAAGCAGAAGGACCTTTCAAAATTTCTATTTCATCAAAATTAAATCCATCAATTTCTAATCCATGGTCACCACCCCATTGTTGTCCTTCTTGTTTAATACCATTTTCCGCAACCACTATCCTATTGAAACTTAACCCTCTAATAACTGGTTTTGAAGCTCCTACTCCTATGTTTATAGTATTGATACCTGCTATTCTGTCTAAACTTTTTAATAAATTATCAAAATTTCTTTTAATTACAAAATCTTGAGTAATAATCGCTAAATCTTGAGAACTTTCTTGAATCAATATTTTTTGAATATTGGATTCAATTACTACATCTTTTAGTTCTAATTGGCTCGGGAATAACTGAATATTGAGAAAAGTATCTTTTTCTAAGTAAAATTCTAAAATTTTGGATTTGTAACCTAAAAATGTAATATGCAAATGATAATTTCCTTTTTTTTGAATGAGAATTTCGAAATTCCCTTTTAAATCCGACAGCACACCTTTATTGAGTTCATGTAACCAAATTTTGGTATTAGGCAGTGGCAAATTTTGTTCATCTTGAACAGAACCTTTTATTCTTAATTGAGCGAAACTTAAAGAACCCCAAAGAAAACATAAGCAAACAAGAAGTTTTACCAATTTTCGTTTTTTTTACAAAATTATTGCAATTGCAATTGAGTTGCAAATAAAATATAGATTATTGTTTATGGTTTCGCTACCACTTCGCAGCCAAAGAATGCGTTTTTTTCTATCATTTCTTTTTTGCTACCACAAAAGCCGCTTTATATGATTTCTTTTCGCCTGTTCCAATATTCACTACTTCCAAAACTGCAATGTAAGTACCAATTTGAACCACTCTTCCTGAATCATCAGTTCCGTCCCATAAAAAGTAACCGGGTTCGTTACCTACTAATAAATTGTTTTTCAATATTTTGATAATTCTTCCTTCACTATCAAAAATGGTAATACGAATGTTGTTATCATTTTGGGGGAATTCATAATGTAATGCCAAAACATCATCAAAACCATCAAAGTCTGGTGAAAATATTTTAGGGTTTATGTAAAAGGTTTTATCTTGATTTTCTGGTCTATAAGATTGAGAATTTTTATAGCCAGGTGTACCATAACGAACAATAGAACTTGCTGAAAACCAATTGGATTCACTTTGGGAAGGTTGGTCTGGACTTAAACGCTCTAAGGCAACACCTCTACGAGTTACTAAGTCGTTATAATGCCAATCACGGCTGTAACGAACTTCATCTATTCTTACATCTTGGGAATTCATTAAAACCACTTTATCTGATTTACTGTCATATGCTGGAATACTTTTACTTAATTGCACCAAAACAGCGTGAACAGGAGGGTTATATTCTTGTTTAATGTTAAAAGTATCTTGAGTGAAAGCCATATGTCCATAAGGTCTAATGACCAAATAATCAGGAATTTTTACGGATTGATACACTTCATCAGCATCATTAGCACGTCCAATTTTCCAATTGCTTATATCTAACCATTGGTTGGTTTTGTTATAAATTTCTATATATCTTTTTCCGCCTGTGCGTGGCTCATATAAAATTTCATTGAGAATAATATCCCCTTTTTGAGCAGAAATGGGTACAGCAACTTCTCCACTTAAAAGAGCTGAAAGGTTACCAGAACAATCTTTTATATTATTGATATTCAAGGTATAAACACGGTTGCTATCCAATTCAAAAGGAAAAATAAGCTCTATTTGATTTTTTTCAAAATTGGAAATAACATGAGCTGGTTGTCCTATACTGGGTTGTAAATCATAAAGTTGTAGATTTTCTAAATCGGTTTCATTCATTTTTTCATTAAAAACCACTAGGATAGTAGTTTTATTAATAAGTTTGATTTCCTGAATTTTTGGGGGAATGGTATCTAAAATTTGACCAAAAATAGAATTGATACGTCCAGGGGTTCCACCGGTAATGTCCATAGAGGCTCTCCAATTTTCTTCTACGACGCATGAGTTAGGGTCTATTCTTTCTAATGACCAACCACCGTTTTTCTTTATTTCATCACGATACCAACTATCCTTATAAAACACAAAATCAATGAGATTTCCATCTCTATCACGTAATGTAATTAATTCGCCACTATTATTTAGCCCTGGAAAACTGCTTAAAGCAAATGTATTACCTAAGTTTTTTAATTCATTACTTGCACTGTTAGAACATAATAACCAATAAGAATTAGGCATAATAATGCTATTTTGGGGAAATTTACCATTTGAAAGGTTATCGGATAAAGTCCATTCGGAGACATCTAAAATTTTGTTTGAACGGTTATAAATTTCTACGTACTCCACTTCTGGTAAACCCACAATGGGGTCAGGGTCTGCCATAATTTCATTGATAATTACATCGTTAAAATCTGCTGGTATGGGTATTCCAACTTGAATACTTAAATTATTGGCTTGATTTCCCACACAATCTTTTACTTTTTGAATATTCAACGTATAAATAGTCCCTTGTACAAAAGTATTAGAAAAAGTAAGTTTTAACGTGGGATTATCCGCAGTTGAATAAGAAATGGGATTTCCAAATCCTTGTAAATCAAAATCTGAAATATCCCACAAGGAAGGGTCAAATGTTTCGTTAAAAATAACATAAATAGTGCTGGGTAACTCTACAAAAGCGTTAAAAATATTGGGAGGAAGCACATCTTGAATTTGTCCAAAGATAGAATTTTGTTCATTAGGCGTACCACCTCGTGTGTCCACAGAAGCTCGCCAGTTCGCAGAATCATTGCAAGTTATATAAGGATTTACACGTTCTAACGTCCAACCACCGGCTTTTTTTATGTTATCTTGATACCAAGAATCACGATATTTTACTTGTGAGATTAAGTTGTCATTCGCATCATACAAAGCTAAATCATCACCTGAGTTATTTAATGAAGGCAAACTGCCCACACCAAGAACATTTCCATAAGGAGTAAATAAATTTACGTTAGACGTTGAAGTCAAGAGTACATAAGTATTGGGCATAAGCAAATAAGAAGGTAAATTCACGTTTGAAGAACCATCAGTGAAACGCCACCCTCCTAAATCAATTATTTTATTAGAAGCATTAAATAATTCTACGAATTCTTGGTTAGGTAAACCAATGACGGGGTCAGGGTCAGCCATGAATTCATTGATTACAACATCATTGGGATTTGCAGGTTCTGGAATACCTAAAATCATCGTAAAGTAATTATTGATATTCCCAATACAATCACGTAAATTATTGACAACAAGCTCATAAAGCACATTTGGCTGTAATGTATTCGAAAAAATTAATTCTAATGTAGTTCCATTATTTAAAATGTTCACACTTTGAGCTATGCCTATACCGTTGTTAATCACATATTTATTAGGATTGGAAGCATCAGCAATATCTACCGATTCATTAAGATTCAATTGGATAATGTTAGGATTAATAACAGTAATTCCTAAAGGTTGAGGAGGTAATATATCAGTAAACTGATTAAAAATAGAATTTTGAGCACCAGGAGTACCACCTTGAGGATTTTCCGAAACTCTCCAATTTGCAGAGTCATTACAAGTAATAAAAGGGCTAACTCTTTCTAAAGTCCAACCTCCATTTTTTTTCAAAGGATCTCTGTACCAACTATCTTTATAACTGACAGTAGAAATGAGAACATCATTATTGTCATACAAATACAAATCATCTGACGTGTTATTTAAGGAAGGTAAGCTGCCTACACCTAAAACATTTCCATAAGAAATAAATAAATTTGCATTTGCTGTGGAAGTTAAAATTACGTATGAATTAGGCAAAAGCAGAAAAGAATTTAGAGTTACTTGCGTAGAAGCATCTGCAAATTTCCACCCACCTAAATCAATTATTTTATTAGAAGCATTAAATAATTCTACGAATTCTTGGTTGGGTAAACCAATGACGGGGTCAGGGTCAGCCATGAATTCATTGATTACAACATCATTGGGATTTGCTGGTTCTGGAATACCTAAATTTACTGTTAAACTGTTATTTACATTTCCGATACAGTCTTTTAAATTCGTAACAGTAAGTTCATAAATAACAGAGGGTTGTAAAGCATTCGCAAAAGTTAAAATAAGGGTTTTAAGTTTATTGGTAATTTGAACAGATTGAGGGTTACCTATACCATTATTTACCAGATATTTATTGAAGTTGAGAGCATCTACACTGTCAATGGATTCATTCAGATTTAATACGATAGTTTGAGGGTCTTGAAGGGAAACGGAAACCAGTTGTGGTGGTAAAATATCAGTAAATTGATTGAAAATAGAATTTTGGACTCCAGGAGTACCTCCATTGAGATTGACAGAAGCTGCCCAATTCGCAGAATCTCTACAAAAATTATCGTAACTTATTCTTTCTAATGTCCAACCACCATTTTTCTTGATAGGGTCTTTATACCAAGAATCAAAATAAGCTACTACATCAATCACATCGCCATTTTGATTTTTTAAGGTAAAAACATCGGATGAATTATTCAAAGAAGGTAATGAGGATAAACCCAAAGTGGGTCCATAACCTGAAAACAAAGATACATGTGCATTAGCACATAAAATCAAGTATGAATTAGGTGCAAGGATATAATTAGGCAAAGTAACCGTAGAACTTAAATCTGATAAAGTCCAATTTTGTAAATTCAAATTTTTGTTAGAACGATTATAAATTTCTATAAATTCTTGGTTGGGTAAAGCTACTTGCGGGTCAGGGTCAGCCATTAGTTCATTGAAAACCACATCATATTCTACTGCTACCGCTGGTGCAAAGTAAGTAAAATCAATATTTTGAGGGCTTGGCATGAGATTACTTGCATAATCTGAAATATTTTGAACGGTTAATGTATTTTGTAAACCGTCTACAAAGCTATTAGAAAATACTAATTCAACGGTAGTTGCATTGATTAAATTTGCTGAAGCGGGATTTCCCAGACCGTTATTCGCTGAATAATTAGAAACATTTTGAGCAGTTACAGGAGTAACACCTTCCGAAAAAATTACTCTTAAAGTGTTTGCGTCTATTACATTTAGTGCATTTACGGAAGGGGGAGTTGTATCCACAATGATTGGACCCGCATAAAAATCATCGTAATAAAACGAAGTGTTACGTGTAGCGGTATGTACACAAACAATTCCCATAAAAGCGGAGGTAGAATAGGTATTATCAGTAGCATTACCTTCTAATTGGTAATTGGTGCCTCCTGTAATATCCGAATAAACTGACCAATTACCAGAAGCATCACGTATAACGCGAATACCCAAAATATTATCATTTGCACCTGCATTTCCTGGAATTCCACTAATAATTTTAGTTCGGGTATTACCATCTTGTCTAAATAAATCTATAGCATCTGCATTGCCAGTGATACCACCAATTTGGATATAATAACCATTTAAAGAGCCTTCTAAATTAGCTTGGTCAGAAATTAAATAAATACGAGCAAGGTTGGTAGTAGAAGGATTAAAAGCACAACGAACCCAAAAACGCCATTCACAGTTGTTTGCATAAGTAGAAGAAGTGGATAAATATAGAGTAGCACTTGCAGCCGGTCCATTGGATTGTAATTGAAAATTACCATTCACAATAAATTCTGAAACATCACCTATCCATGTAGGATTATTGGTAAAATCCCCATCAGAAAAATCGTCCGTAACTTGAGCAAAGTTAAAAAATGGAATGAAGTACAATAACCAGAATAATGTTTTTTTCATATATCCAAAACGTTTGCAATTTATAGAAAAATTTTAATCAGTAATAGAAATTTTTCGTTGATTTTTTAGAGTTTGATAAAATTTTATGGATTAAAAACGATGATGATTGGGGCTTTCCTCTTGCTACGCTGCGGGTCGGGCTGATGTTTACACTGAGTTTACCGAAGTGGGCTTCGCAGTTCTCTTCGGCATTTCGGTAAACTCAATAATTTCACAATCCTTTTTCTGCTTCGGTAAACTCAGCATCAAAAGGCAGTGCCAATTCGTAGTCAATGAGTATCGAATTGTGCCCTTCGGATTCCTCAATCACACCACAAGTTTAGTTTGACTTTACATAATTCACTTTTCACAACAGCTATGTCAATACGTTTAAAACAATCCTGAATGTAGTTCCTTTTCCTATTTCAGAATGTAAAACGAAAATTTTTCCTTTGTGATAAAATTCTATAATTCTTTTTGCCAAACTTAAACCCAGTCCCCAACCTCTTTTTTTAGTAGAAAAACCCGGTTTAAATACATATTTGACATGCTTAGGTTCTATACCTTTACCGTTATCTGTTACATCAATGAATAATTGGTGATTTTGTAGATGAATATGAATGAGAATTTTTCCAGTACCTTTTTCAAAAGCATCTATAGCGTTTTTGATTAGGTTTTCCAATACCCATTCTAATAAAATTTTATTGTAGGGTAAAGATAAATCCTCTGAAATTTCAGGAATTAATTGAATAAAAATTTTTCCATTATTATGAAAACGGGTTTGCATGTATTCTACAAGTTGGTTTAAAGTAGGAAGGATCGGTTGAAGAGTAAGTTCGGGAGTAGAACCAATTTTTGAAAATCGTTCAGAAACTTTTACTAATCTATTCACATCTTTTTCCATTTCTTCAACAGCTACTTTAACGTCTTCATTTTCATTAAGTTTTAGAAGTTCAATCCAAGCAATTAAACCAGAAATAGGAGTTCCCAACTGATGAGCGGTTTCTTTGGCTAATCCAGCCCAAACTTGATTTTGTTCATTTCTTTTAGCAATATAAAATAAAACAAAAAGTATCAATACAAAAACCAATAATAATGAAAAGGTTACATAAGGATAATTTCTCAATCTAATAAGGTTATCGGATTCACGGTAATAAATGTAATTAAATTTTTCTTTCACGTATTCAATCGGAATAGGCTCAAAACCAAAGGATTTCATGTAATCTAGTTCTTTTAAAATACGGTCTTTTTTTTGTTCATAAGTTAAATTGTTGGGCAGATTCAAATTATCTCCTATGGGTTCTCCTTTTTCGTTTACAATGATAGCTGGTACATTGATAACAGGAATTTTATTGGTATCAATTTTTATGATATGATTGAACAAAAAATCGGTTTCAGTATTTTCGGAATTAGCAATATATTTTAAAACTTCTGCATACAAACGAATACGATTTTCTTCTTCCTTTGCTAAGGTACTTACCAAACTATTGGAATAATACAATGTTCCGAGAACAATCACCACTCCAATCAAAATGATGATAGCAAAAAAACGGTTAAGAAAGAGAAAGTTCATGAAGAATTTGGGAAATCTCTTGATAATAATTTAGAGCTTTTTCTTTGGCTTTTTGAAGGAAATTTTTGGAAGTATCAGCATAAAGTATAGCTCTACTGATGGTGATTAACATAGGAGTATCTTTGTAATAAGCATTTTGAATAGTTTTGGCTAAATCACCGGATTGTGCACCAATACCGGGTATTAGTAACGGTGCTTTAGGATAAATGTTCCTGAGTGTTTGGATTGCATTTGGGCGTGTAGCACCCATCACAAAACCTATATTATTATGAATATTCCATAACATAGATTTTCTAATAACTTGTTCATAAAAAGGAGGGTCACCCATTAACTGAAAATCTTCTGCGCCTTCATTTGAAGTTAAACCTAACAAAAAAGTTATTTTATCTTTATACTCTAAAAAAGGTTCTATACTATCCTTGCCCATATAAGGATTCACAGTAATAGAATCAAAATTATAAGTTTCAAAAAAAGTTTTTGCGTAAAAACTTGCAGAGTGACCAATATCACTTCTTTTTGCATCTGCAACAGTGAAAATATCATGAGGAATAAATTCTAAAATTCTGTTCATCGTTTCTAATCCTTCGTGTCCCCAAACTTCAAAAAAAGCCAAATTTAATTTATAAGCAATCGTATAATCTTGGGTTGCTTCAATAATAGACTTACAAAAATATTCTAACCCTTGAACATTTGAAGGTATGTCTTGAGACCAATAAATAGGTGAAGCATCTAAACCCACACACAAATAAGAATTTTTGTTTTGAATAGCTTTTATAAGTTTATTCATATAGCAAAATTAGTTTTTTGTTAGTAATTAAACAAAACCCAATATAATATTTTTTAACGAAATAACCAATATCCGAATTTAAAACCTAAAACCAAATTCGGTTGTATCTCATTTTTTGTAGGATTATACATTTGTTGAGTGGTTTTAAATTCCATATAATCATAGAAACCGTCCACTTTTTCAGACAAATGGCTTACATTTCTAATCCTTAAACCTATACCGCCATAAATTTCCCAAATAAAACGGTCAAAAAATATTTGTTTACCAATTACACAATTTATTGCAAAAACTCTTCTTTGAATATTAATCGGACTATAAAATTTATAATAAGGATTGGAAGAAACACCCGTTTCTACGGTAACAGAATCTCTCAAAGTAAAACTTTGATTTTTGTAAATAATTTGAAAAGCAATAAATCCTGAATATAAAAAAAAGTAATGCCGAAATTGATTACTTAAATAAATTCCTTTAATTTTTTCGTGTCTTGGTGCATCTTCAGGGAGATAATACCCTAAATCCAATTCATAATTCCAACCGGGAAACAAACGAATTTCGTTAGCAATTCTTAAAGAAGGCAATCCCCAACTATCCACAATACTAAATGGCATGATTTTTACTACATACCCTGGCTGAATTAAACAAGGATTTCCTTTATTCTGACTCACCAATTTTTGTGTTAAAAACAAACAAAGGAGAAAAAATAGTCTTAAAATCATAAACCAATTTTCAAAATTAACAATATATTTCTTCAAAAACAAAACTAAAAAGCAATTTGTTGTGAAAAATTTAGAAGTTTTTATTTTAGCATGGACTTGCTTTCTTATGGTTTGCGTTGCTACCTTTACACTGAGTTTTCCGAAGTGGGCTTATCTATAGCTTCGGAAAACTAAAAATCTCTTAATTTTAATATGAAAATCAACTAAAATTGGGTTTCCTTTTTTCTGCTAAAGCTGTAGTTAATTCTAAGAAATCTGAATTCAATAAATTTTTACTATTCCATTGAGCAATGTAATCAAGACCTTCTTCAGGAGTTTTATTCCATTGATAATTCAATAATTTTTTTACACCTTTAAGGACGATACTAGAATTCTCGGCAATTTTTTCAGCAATTTTTAAAGTTTCTTGTAATAAAATTTCTTGATTTTCAAATACTTCAGAAACTAGTCCCCATGAATACACTTTTTCAGCCGAAAAATCATCACCCGTATAAGCCATGTGTTGAGTATGGTTATAACCAATAATTTGTGGTAAACGATTCAAAGAACCTAAGTCGGCAACAATAGCCATTTTAGTTTCCCTCAAAGAAAAAAAGGCATCTTTTGAAGCAAAACGTAAATCACAAGCAGAAATAAAATCTAATCCTCCTCCAACGCAAGCACCATGAATAGCCGCAATATGTACTTTTGAACTATTGGCTATTTGAATGAAAGGTTTTTGTAATTCTTTAATTAAATTTTCTAATTTTTTTGAATCACCAGAAAACAAAACTGATTGATAATGAGAAAAAAATTCCATTAAATCCAAACCTGCACTAAACCCTTTGCCTTTTGCAGCCCAAAGAATTACTTTGATGTCTTTTCGGGCTTCATACTCTTCAATTAAAGGATTAAGTTCGTCCCAGAAGATTTTGTTCATTGCGTTTAATTTATTAGGACGATTAAAGTAGATAATAGCTACTTTCCCTTGATGATTGACTTCAAAAAATTCCATTTTTGTTTTATTCTTTAATGGTTTCTCCGTTAGAAAGTTTTTTTACTAATTCGTATAATTTTTCTTCGTCCCCGTTGGTGTAAGAATTATGGTCCCAGACTACGTTTTTATTACCATCTAAAAGAAAAGTATGAGGAACATTATTCACTCCAAGTTCCCTTTTAAAATCAGAATTTACGTCTAAATAGACTTCATATTTCCAGTCTTTTCCCTTAACAAAACTAGGAACTTTTGCGATATTTCTGGCGTCATCAATACAAATAGCAATTAATTTTACACCAGTTTCTTTTTGCCACTCGTCATAAACTTCAGAAATATTAATGAGTTCTTGAATACAAGGTTTACACCAAGTAGCCCAAAAAGAAATAATTATAGGCTTTCCATTGTTATCAAATTCTTTGGAATTAAAAGCCTTTCCATCAAGGGTTTTAATATTAACTGAAGGTAGAGGTCTTTTATTTTGAGCAAAAACACATTGAAATGCCAATAAAATGATTGCAATAAAAATATTTTTTTTCATTCTTACTTTTTTGATTGAGTAGCAAAAATAAAGCCAAAATTTTTCCCAAAAAAATAAATTCTTCTCATAGGTTTTTTTTATAATAATACATGCGGTTGTTGAGTAGAGAGTGAAGCGAACGTACCGAAACGACCGCTTTTCTCCGAAACAAGGTCATTTCGATACGGCAACGCCTACTCAATGACCTTCGATACGGCAACGCATACTCAATGACCTTCGGTACGGCTACGCCTAATCAATGACTGGTCATAGATATATGCGGTTGTTGAGTAGAGAGTGAAGCGAACGTACCGAAACAACCGCTTTTCTCCGAAACAAGGTCATTTCGATACGGCAACGCCTACTCAATGACCTTCGGTACGGCTACGCCTGCTCAATGATTGGTCATAGATATATGCGGTCGTTGAGTAGAAAGTGAAGCGAACGTACCGAAACGACCGCTTTTCCCCGAAGCAAGGTCATTTGGATACGGCAACGCCTACTCAATGACCTTCGATATGGCAACGCCTACTCAATGACCTTCGTTACGGCTACGCCTACTCAATGACCGGTCATAGATATATGCGGTCGTTGAGTAGTGAGTGTATCGAACGTACCGAAACAACCGCTTTTCTCCGAAACAAGGTCATTTCGGTACGGCAACGCCTACTCAATGACCTTTGGTACGGCAACGCCTACTCAATGACTGGTCATAGATATATGCGTTCGTTGAGTAGTGAGTGAAGCGAACGTACCGAAACGACCGCTTTTCTCCGAAACAAAGTCATTTCGGTACGGCTAAGCCTACTCAATGACCTTCGGTATGGCTGTGCCTACTCAATGACCACAGGTAGAAAATTAATTTTCAACATTTAGATAAATCAAACTATAAACTTTTGTTGATAGGTTTCAAAATGTCGCTATCCCATGCATAATTTAATTTAATACAATTAGTTGTAATCAAAACAAAAATTTCGTTCAAAATCTCTATTTTAAAAAAAGATGAATTTTTTGTTATTCCAAAGATTTTAAATTGTTAAAGCTTTGCAAAAAATTTATAGATTTAAAACACAAATTCTTCAAAGTTTATTTGTATTTTGAAAAAGTTTATAATTTTACGGTTCATTTATTTGAAATAATGGAAATATCAAACGAAGTACAAAAAGAAACGCCCAAAGGTCATCCAGAAGGTCTTTATTTATTGTTTTTTACAGAAATGTGGGAACGTTTTAGTTATTACGGTATGCGTGCCATATTTACGCTTTACCTTTTGAATGCTCTTATGATGAATAAAAGCCAAGCTGCTCAAATCTATGGTAGCTATACAGGTTTAGTGTATCTAACTCCTCTTATTGGTGGTTATATTTCTGACCGTTATTGGGGCAATAGAAAATCTATCTTAGTAGGAGGTTTATTAATGGCTCTTGGTCAATTTTTAATGTTTTTAAGTGCAAGTAATTATTCAAACTTTGAATTTGCTAATATTTTAATGTTATGTGGTTTAGGATGTTTAATTATGGGTAATGGTTTTTTTAAACCTAATATTTCTACTATGGTAGGGAGTTTATATTCTCAAACAGATACAAGAAAAGATGCTGCATTTACTATTTTTTATATGGGGATTAATCTGGGTGCATTTTTTGCTCCATTAGTTTGCGGTGCATTAGGTGAACACTATGATTCCAGTGGAAAAGCTCTTCCTGAATACTTTAAATGGGGTTTTTTGGCTGCTTGTATAGGTATGATTATAAGTATTGTTTCCTTTGAACTATTAAAGAATAAATATTTAGTTACTCCCACTGGTGAAGCTATTGGTGGAAAACCAGATTCCTCTAAATTCATAAAAGGAAATTCCGAAGATAAAAAAGATAATAGCATTGGAAGGCTTATAGGTTGGATTATAGGTTCATTAGTTCTTTTTGTGGGAATATCGTTAGTTCAAGGGGAAGAATTTGCAAAATTGGATTGGATTGGTATTTTTATTTATTCTTTGACTTTAGCGGCACCTGCTTCTATTATTACAGACCCTACTTTAACTACTATTGAAAAAGAACGTATTTGGGTTATTTTCATTTCGGCATTCTTTGTGATTGCTTTTTGGATTGCATTTGAACAAGCAGGAGCCTCATTAACAGTTTTTGCTGCTGAACAAACCAACCGTAAGCTTTTTGGGTGGGAAATGCCAGCTAGTTACTTTCAAAGTTTTAATGCCATTTTTATTGTGGCTTTAGCACCTGTATTTTCTTTGATTTGGCAGGCTCTTAATAAAAAAGGCTTAGAACCTTCTTCTCCTTTAAAACAAGCTTTCGGTTTATTATTTTTAGCAATCGGTTATTTTATTATTACTTTTGGTGTTAAAAACCTAAACCCTAACGTTAAAGTGAGTATGTTATGGTTAACTACATTGTATTTGCTTCATACTATCGGTGAACTTTGTTTATCTCCCATTGGGCTTTCTATGGTAAATAAATTAGCACCTGCAAGGTTTGCATCATTACTAATGGGAGTTTGGTTTTTATCCACTTCTACTGCCAATAAATTAGCAGGCGTATTTTCTCAATTCTATCCTGATCCTTCTAATCCCAAAAAACCCGTACTTTTAGGTTTCCAAATTAAGGATTTATATGATTTCTTTATGGTATTTGTAATATTTTCTGGATTAGCTGCTTTGATTATGTTTGCATTATCAAAAAAATTAACTCAAATGATGCACGAAGAAAATTAATTATGAGAAACTAAAACAACAAAAGAGGCTTCTATTTTCGGAAAAGCCTCTTTTTTTTAAAGTAACTTTTTCTTACTATTGCGTATAAATTTCAGTTAATATGTTGTATATAATGAACAAAATAGTTTTGATTTTATATTTTTTAGTCAATTTTTTACAAGGTCAAACCCTTCAAGATGCAAAAAATAAATTAGAAAAATATGATTATAAATCAGCATTAAAAGATTTAGAAAAAATCAAAACATTAGAAAGCAAAAATCCTGATTTTTATCTTTACATGGGAGAAGCTTATTTTGGTTTAGGGGACTATATAAATGCAAAAAATGCTTATTCACAATCTTTAGCATTAAAAAATAATTTATATGATGCTTTAGTTGGGCGTGCTTATGCTTCAAATAACCTGAACCAGTATAATGAATCCATACAAGATTGTGATAAAGCTATTATGATTAATCCGAATAAATCAACGGCTTATATTGCGAGGTCTATAGCAAAAAGGGGATTATTCCAAAATAAAGATGCTATTTCTGATGGAGATAAAGCCGTTTCATTAGAACCAGAAAATTCAAGAGGGTATGTTGAAAGAGGTGGATCCAAAAAACAAATTGGCGATTACTCAGGTGCCATTCAAGATTTTGAAAAAGCGGTTTCTATTAACCCTACTGACCCTCATGCTTGGTATTCAAATGGTGTTGCTTATAGCGAAATGAATAAATTTACAAAAGCAATAGAATGTTTTACCAAAGCATTAGAAATTAGCCCTCAAATGGCTTCAGCTTATGTTAATAGAGGAAATGCCAAACGTCAAATTCAGGATTTTAAAGGAGCTTTAGAGGATTATAATAAAGCTTTAGAACTCAATCCCAATTATGTTAATGCTTATTTGAGCCGAGGAATCACCAAAACCAAAATGAAAGATTATAAAAGTGCATTAGTGGATTTTAATAAATCTTTACAATTAAGCCCTAATAACTCAGAGGTGTATTTACAACGTGCATTTCTATATTCCGAACAAAAAGATTATCCGAATGCTTTAAATGATTATAATATTGCGCTAAAAAATGATCCTAATAATGCTCATTTACTCATTGGAAGAGCGATTGCAAGAAAAGAAACAGGAGACTTAAATGGTGCTGAAGCAGATTTAAACACTGCAATTAAAATTCATCAAGGTGATACCTTAGCTTATTATAACCGTGCTGTGATAAGATTTAATAAACAACTTTATATTGAAGCTGAAGATGATATTAATTCCGCTATAAAAAATAACCCTAATTTTCAATCTGGATATGCTTTTAGAGGGATTATCAGAAAAAATTTAAAAAAATATGAATGGGCACTGCAAGATTTTAGTAAAGCATTAGAACTCAATCCTAATGATGGTTATTCATTTTATGGTCGTGCTAAACTATATAGTGAAATGGGTGCTTATGATCAAGCCCTTGAAGATGCTGATAAAGCTTTAAAAAATAATTATGATTATGCAGAAGTTTATGCAGTGAAAGCGAAATGTTTTGAAGCCAAGCAAGATTATAACAAAAGTTTAAATAACTACAACAAAGCCATTGAGTTAGATAAAAAAGAACCTACTTATTATTTTAATCGTGCCAATATTTATTCTAAACTGCAAAAAAATGATGAAGCTTTAAAGGATTATGAACTCAGTATAAAATTAGACCCTAACAACGCAGGTGCCTATAATAACATGGGAACCATTCATGCTGACAAAAAAGATTATCAGACCGCTATAATTAGCTATAATAATGCCATTAGAATTGACCCCAAAGACCCTTTAGCTTATTACAATCGTGGGATTGCTAATTATAACCTCAGCAAAAAAACAGAAGCTTGTAATGATTGGAGAAAAGCAAAAGAGTTAGGTTTAAAAGAAGCGGAAGACTTAACTCAGAAGTATTGCAAGTAATTTCTAAGATTATTGAGTTAGTAATTTAGTTATCACAAAATAATAGACCTGAGTTTTATGAAACTCAGGTCTATGACAAAAAATTTTGAAGTTAAGCTAAAATAGCCTCTAATTTAGATTTTAATGCACTTTTAGCAGAGGCACCTACTTGTTTGTCAATAATATTACCGCCTTTAAAGAACAAAAGAGTAGGAATGTTTCTAATACCATATTGCATTGGCACTTCAGAATTATTATCTACGTTCATTTTACCAATTACAAACTTACCTTGATATTCTTGAGCAAGTTCTTCAATAGCAGGAGCAATCATTAAACAGGGACCGCACCATTCTGCCCAAAAATCCACTAAAACAGGCTTATCAGAATTTAATACAACTTCTTCAAAATTTTGATCTGTAATTTCAATTGAATAATTTCCCATTGTTATATTTATTATTTTAGACTAAACTCAAAATGACCCTGTTCAAGTTCCATGAGCAAAGAATTATTTATTTCAATGTTAGTATTTTTACTCATTGTTAATAATTCCATACCAAAACCTGAACGAATAGCAAATTTAACATTATTTTTTCCTTTATGATGCTGAAAAATTTGATAAAGTTCTTTAACTTTTTGATTATCAAATAATAAATTATCAATTTCAATGACAATTTCTTTGGCTTGGCTTAACATATCTTCTAAAAGTTTAATTTCTTTTATACGAATATCATACTGGTCAGGATTTTTAAAATTGGGTAAATAGCTACAAGTCAAAAATAACATGTTATCCAAAACGAAAAAGTGTTTAAATTTTAAAAAGTCTTCACCAAACAAAGTAATTTCAACAGAACCTTGAAAATCTTCAATCATTACCTTGCCCCACTTTGTACCTTTTTGAGAAACTTTTTCTTGAAAATCTGTTACTATTCCTGCTATTTTCACTTCTTTGTTTTTAAAATTATCAATTTCTGAAATTGCACAAGTTGTAAAAGCCTTGATTTCATGTTTATATTTATCTAATGGATGACCTGTTAAGTAAAAACCTAAAAAATTTCTTTCATGTTTTAGTTGCTGAATATGAGACCAAGGCTCTAAATTTTGAGGAGGTAATGGTTTTTCTATAATATCGTTCATTGTACCTATTCCAAATAAAACAGAAGATGATTGTTTTTGTTGGTTTTGATGATATTTTACACAAAACTGCATAAGTTTTTCCATGAAACTTTCTTCTTTTTCATTGGCTTTTGTTAAGTATTGATAACGTTTTATATTTTTATCAAAATCTAAAGCACCGCTATAAATTAAACTTTCAAAATTCTTTTTATTTAAAGTTTTGTTATCAAGCCTTGTTATAAAATCATAAATATCTTTATAAGCACCACCTTTTTTTCTTTCATTAATAATGGTTTCTGCACTTGCCTCTCCGAGCCCTTTGATAGCATTTAAACCGAATCGTATTTGTTTATTTTTGTTAACAGAAAAAAGCATTTCTGATTCATTCACACAAGGAGGTAGTACTTCAATTTTCATTCTTCGGCATTCTTCAATGAAAAAGGTTATATCTTTGATGTCGTTAATATGATGGGATAGTACTGCTGCCATGTATTCATGGGGGAAGTGAGCTTTTAGGTAAGCAGTTTGATAGGCTAAAACAGAGTAAGCGGCGGCATGTGATTTATTAAAACCGTATTCCGCAAATTTCGCCATGGTATCAAAAATTTTTTCAGCAGTTTCCTTTTCTACACCTTGTTGAATTGCACCTTCCACAAACTTGGAACGCTCTGCTTCCATAACTTCTTTTTTCTTTTTGCCCATGGCTCTACGTAACAAATCTGCACCTCCTAAACTATATCCTGCAATCGCTTGTGCAATCTGCATAACTTGTTCTTGATAAACCATAATTCCATAAGTATTTTTGAGTATAGACTCCAATTTAGGGTGTTCATATTCTATGGGTTGCTTACCATGTTTTCTATCAATAAACGTAGGGATATTGTCCATAGGTCCTGGGCGGTACAAAGCGTTCATAGCAATTAAATCCTCAATATTGGTTGGTTTTAATTGTCTTAAATATTTTTGCATACCATCAGATTCAAACTGAAACGTTGCAACGGTTTCACCTTTTTGGTACAATTCAAAAGTTTTAGGGTCATCTAAAGGAACTTTTTGAGGATTAATTTCTATACTTTGTGTTTGTTTGATGATTTTACAACAGGTTTTCATGATAGATAAAGTTTTGAGCCCCAGAAAATCCATTTTTAAAAGACCTACTTTTTCAGCGGAGGGTCCATCGTATTGAGTAGTAACGACTTTATCTTTATTAACAGCTAACGGGACATAATTATAGAGTTCACCGGGTGCAATAATTACCCCTGCCGCATGGACGCCGGTATGTCGGGTGGTACCTTCCAAGGTCATCGCATAATTGAACAGTTTTTGGATTTCTTCACGCCCATTATTTTTAAGTTCAAGTAATTTTTGGAAATTATCGGGGTTATCTTCTTTGGAAAAAGCTTTTTTAAAGGTTATACCTGGTTTTTCGGGTATGAGTTTAGCAATTTTATTTACTTCATCAAGGGGAATTTTAAGGGTTCTACCTACATCTCTCAAAGCTGTTTTAGCTCCCATAGTACCGTAGGTAATGATTTGACAAACCGAATTTCTACCGTACTCTTCTACTACATAATCAATAACAGCTTGCCTTCCTTCGTCGTCAAAATCTATATCAATATCAGGTGGAGAAATACGTTCAGGGTTTAAGAACCTTTCAAAGAGTAAAGCATATTCCATAGGGTCAATATCAATGATACCGATGCAATAAGCAACAACAGAACCTGCGGCGGATCCTCTTCCTGGTCCTACTAATACTCCACGTTTTCGGGCTTCTGTTGTAAAACCTTGAACTATTAAGAAATACCCCTCAAAACCCATTTTTTCTATAATTTTTAGCTCATGTTCAATCCTTTCGGTTATTTCAGGAGTAATAATAGGATAACGGACTTTCGCTCCTTCCCAAGTTAAATACGTTAAATATTCCATCATAGACTGAAAACCTGCAGGAACTTTGTAAATCGGTAAAAGTAAATCTGAATTTAAGTTTAATTTAAAGTCCACGGTTTCAGCAACGGCAACCGTATTTTCTACTGCCTCTGGAATATCCTGGAAAATATCCAACATTTCTTCGGCAGTTTTAAAATAAAACCTAGGATTAAGTTCGTTGTTATCATCTGTGAAACGGAACCGATTTTTTTCATAATAATCTGAACCGGTTTGTAAGGCTAAAAGCAAATCGTGAGCATCCGCATCTTCTTTATTTACGTAATGCGAGTCATTAGTAGCAATAATTTTTACGTTATATTTTTTTGCCCATTGAATCAATATTTGATTACATGTTTCTTGGTCTTTAAGGTTATGTCTTTGCAATTCAACATAATAATGTTCACCGAAGAGATTAAGATACCATTTAAATAACTCTTCTGCTTCTTGTAAATTTCCTTTTAAAATGTTTTGATTGATTTCGGAGGCTAGGCAACAAGTGGTCGCAATAAGCCCCTCGGCATGTTTACTTAAAATTTCTTTATCAATACGAGGTTTGTAGTAATACCCTTCTTGGTAAGCGATGCTGTTTAGATACATTAAATTTTTATAACCTTGTTCATTTCGTGCTAAAAGAATTTGATGATAGGTTTCATTTTCTTTGGTAAAGTTTTTAAGGTCATATTTACAGATATAAAATTCACAACCAATGATGGGTTTAATGTTTTTGGATTTAGCGTTTAAAGCGAATTGAGGAACACCAAACATATTGCCGTGGTCGGAAATAGCAATTGCGGGCATTTGGTTTTGATGAGCTTTATCTATTAAATCTTCTATTTTCGCTGCACCGTCTAATAAACTGTATTCTGTATGAGAATGTAAATGAACAAATTGAGCCATGTTTTGGATTTCCTTAAATTATGCCACAAAACTACGACACAAGCTCAAAATTATGAAAAATATGAAAAAATAAAAAAAATTGCGAAAATATAATTTATAATTATATTTGCATCATGAAAAATATTTTACAATTAATTGCATTCTTGCTTTTTTGTTCACATACTGTTATTGCACAAATTGGTATAGGTACAACTTTGCCTGATCCTAGTAGTATTTTAGATTTATCTTCAACTAATAAAGGATTACTCGTACCTAGAATGACATCCACTCAAAGAACTAATATCACCAGCCCTGCTACTGGACTTTTAGTTTTTCAAACAGATGGTATAGAAGGATTTTATTATTATGATGGTTTAGATTGGATTTATCAAGACCCATTAGGAGATAATTTAGGTGACCACAGCGCAATACAAAATATATTGCTTCAAGGTTATTATTTATCTAATGATGGAGACGATGAAGGAATTTTCGTTGATGCAGTAGGAAAAATAGGAATAAGTACTACCAATCCCACCGCAGATTTGCATATTCATCAACCTTCAAATAATTACTCAACTATTCGTTTAACCCATAATGCTTCTTCCACATTTGGAGCCATTTTAGAAAATAATTCTTTCGGTGTGAATTTAATAAATTACGATAATTTACCATTATTTTTTGGAACAAATGGAAATAATAGAATGGTAATCAATAATACAGGTTTGGTTGGAATAGGTACTACTAACCCGTTTTATACTTTACATTTAAGGAAAGGAACTTTTGGACCTAGTACTTTCTTACAACATGGGGACTGGGTTACAAATGCTGGTGATACTTTAGCTATTATTCGCGTAGGGGATGCTCAAGTTTCACAGGATCAAGCGGCTATTGTATTTCAAAGAGATATGATTTCTTCTAACTCTAACGATTTGCCAACCTCTATTTCTTTTTGGATAACCAAAGATGGTAACTCTACAATTTCAAGAGCCATGACTATAACCAATTCAGGAGAAGTGGGCATCGGTACTGCAACACCTTCTACCAGATTAGATGTATCTCCAGGTATTATTAATGCGGGTGGTTATAGAATAAGTGGTTCAGCACCTGTTGGAAGCTATTTAAGGGGAAATGGTACTAGTTTTGTTTCTAGCCCTATATCAGCGGGTGATATTCCCTCTGGTTCAATATTCTATATTAATAATCAATTTTTTTCTGACCAAACAGCAAATTTTAGGATTACTAATAATTCTTTAAATACTGCTATCATCCGTTCTACCTCTACAACAACCAATTCTGCGGCTTTATTAGTAGAAAATACCTCTACAACAGCCAATGCAACTTATGCAATATCTGCAACAGTTGCTAGTTCAAATACTAATACTGCTGCTATAAAAGGCGTTGCAACGGGTACAACAGCTGATGTTACAGGGGTTTGGGGAGAGTCTAGTAGTGCTACTACCTTTTCATCAGGTGTTTATGGTCGTCAAACGGGTGCAGGACAAACCTACGGTGTTTATGGTAGAAATACGGGCAATGGGACAAATTCTGCTGGTGTAAGAGGGTTTTCTGATGCTACTACTGCCACTGCTTGGGGTGTTCAAGGAGTTGCTAATTCTAGTAATACGTCTTCCGCAGGTGTTTACGGTTTACATAATCATAACTCTGCCGCTGTTTCAGGAGTTATTGGGGAAGTTACTAGTAACCATCCCAATGCAGCAGGAGTATATGGTAAAGCACCTAATACCGGCTTTGGTGGTTACTTTCAAGGTAAAGGATATTTTAGTGGGTATTTAGGTTTAGGAACCAATGCGCCTAATACGCCTTTTGAAATCTCAAGCAATGTTAGTTGGGTCTCTAGAGTACAATCATCTTCTAATATAGGAACCTGGTATTCCGTTCATAATTCTTCAACAGGAGGGGTATGGTTTCATCTGATTAATACGGGTGCTAGCAATGGAGAAGGAGTAGGAAAATTCATGATTATTCGAGGTACAGGAGCCGGATCAACAACAGGTAATCCATCTATAATTGTTCAACATAATAATAACAATGTTGGCATCAATACTGCTAATCCTGACCAGGCGTTATCCGTAAATGGTAATGCAAGTAAAACAGGAGGTGGAACATGGGCTACTTTTTCCGATAAAAGACTAAAAACCCATATTACTCATTTCAATAGAGGATTAAAAGATTTATTGCAAATACAACCCGTCTTTTATGAATACAAAAAAGATAATCCATTAGGAATTGTTTCTGATGGAGTTCATACTGGTTTTATTGCACAAGATGTAGAAAAAATTATCCCAGAGGCTATCATTTACAATAAAAATCATGAATATTTAAGTTTAAATCATGACCCTATTCTTTGGACAATGCTTAATGCAGTGAAAGATTTGAACACAATAAAAGTTGATAAAACAGAAATGGAGGAATTAAAACAGGAAAACCAGAATCTTAAAATAGAAATTCAGAATCTAAAAAATCAATTAAACGAATTAGAAAAATCAGTTAAAAAATTGGAAAGTAATTTGTTAGCAAAATAAAATTCTTGAAATTTAAAACAAACAGTTTTTTCGCTTTGCACGAAATGTGTTTATAAAGTCTTAAAGCTATTATGTTCAACTTTTAAAAAATTTTGTGTTTTCAATTTTTTATCCTAATTTTGGAATTCTTATTTTTTACTCAATGAAAAACTCTGTTTTTGCTTTAATTATTTTCTTGGTTTTTGTGTTTTATACTCATTATTCAAAAGCTCAAAGAAGACATAACTATTTTTCTTTTGGTCCTACTTTAGGTGCTACTAATTACAAAGGTGATTTAGATGATAATAATACGTTAAAATTTACCAAACCCGGTGGCGGATTTGTAGCCAATTATCATTTTAATCCTCACATGTATTTAAGGTTAGGGTATCTTTATGGTAGAATAGGTGCAGCAGATTCTTTATCAACAGACGAAAAAAGAAAAAACAGAAATCTTCATTTCAGAAGTGAAATCAATGAGTTTAATGTAAATTTAGTGTATGATTTTATTGGAAGTTATGGAAGGTCTATATTTAGACCCATTTTTACTCCATATGTTTTTGCAGGCTTAGCTATCTATAGATTTAACCCACAAGCTCAATTAAATGGTAAATGGTATGATTTACAACCCATTGGTACAGAAGGTCAATATTTAAAAGGATTAGAGGGTACTCCAAAGCCATATAAATTAACTCAATTCAATATTCCTTTTGGAGGTGGTTTTAAATTTAGAATGGGTGAAAAATGGGATTTAGCTTTAGAACTTGGTGCAAGAAAATTATTTACAGATTATCTAGATGATGTAAGCGACCGCTATGTAGATCCTCAAGAAATGCTGCGACAGCAGGGCGCCATACCCATGCAACTTTCCGATAGAAGTGTTTTTACTGACTTCGGTTCCAATTATTCCAATAGTTCCTATCGCGAAAATTTAACTCGCGGTTTTAAAAATCAAAAAGATTGGTATTTTTATACAGGTTTTATTCTCACTTATGTGATTGAAGCAAAAGATAAATGCCCTAAATAAATCTTTATTAGCATGATTTTTTTACTCGGTTCTGTAATCACCTCTTGTTTATTGGTGATATTGTTCCGCTTATTTCAAAAGAAAAACATCGAGCTAATTCAAGCTATTACCGTGAATTATGCAGTTTGTGTAGTTTGTGGTATCTTATATAACAAAAATGTATTTAGGCAAATGCTCCATTTAGATTTTGGAGTGTATGCATTAGCAGTTTTACAAGGTTTTTTATTTATTTTTATGTTTTTTCAAATCGGTAAAGCTTCTCAAGAAATAGGATTAAGTTATACAGGTTTGTTTGGGAGAATTTCGGTTGTAGTACCTGTGAGTGTTTCTATATTTTTATTTCAAGAAAAAATTACTGTTCTACAAGGAATAGGATTAATCGTTGCATTAATGGCTATTTATTTTCTGAATTCCTCAAATTCGCAAAAAAAATTAGAAAGTAACAATATATTAAAGCGAGGAATTATTTTATTTGTTGGGAATGGCATCATCGATACCGTTTTTAAAGTATTTACATTTTATTATTCTTTTTCTGTACCTCAGGATATTTTTACAATCATGGTTTTCGGTACTGCTGGTATTCTGGGTTTCAGCTATTTAATTATTAACAAAAATGTTCCGCAATTAAAAAATATAATATCAGGAATTTTATTAGGAGTTCCCAATTTTTTTTCTTTAATTTTTATGTTAAGTGCTTTAAATAAAATGGATGGCTCAAAATTTTTCCCATTAAATAACATAGGAATTATATTTTTACTTACTTTTGTAGGTGTTTTGTTTTTTAATGAAAAAGTCTATCCCAAAATGTGGTTAGGTTTATTCATGACTGTAATGGCAATATTATTAATATCTGAACTAATTACAATTTAATATACAAATGAAAACAGAGTTTATTCAATCTAATGGACTTAAACTTTTTACTATTTCAAATTTCTTTTCAGAAGAAGCTCCAACCATTTTATGGGTTCATGGTTTTGCTGAACATTCCATGAGATTTATTGAAATTATGAATTTTTTTGCTGAAAAAGGTTTTAATTCAGTAGGTTTTGATTTGAGAGGTCATGGAAAAAGTGAAGGGATTAGAGCTTACATTCAAAATTTTAATGAATACCTTCAAGACTTGAACATAGTTAGGAATTATTATGAACAGAAATATCCCAAAACAAAATGGTTTTTAGTGGGTCATTCTATGGGAGGTTTAATTGTGATACGCTATCACCAAACTATGTATGAAAAAAATCATTGGCTTTTAAAAGTCGTATCTTCACCATTTCTCGGTGTATCAGCTCACGTACCTGGTTGGAAAAAATCATTATCCAAACTTATCGTAAATATTTATCCTCAAATTTCTATACCATCTGGCTTAAATCCAGATCATATATCTCATGACCCTAAAGTAGTAGAAAACTACAAAAATGATAAATTGGTGTTGAAAAATGCTACTGCGGGTTGGTACGAAGCAACTATGAAAGCTATAGAATCAGCCTTTTTAGATGTTACAAAAACCCAAAAAGGTTTACATTTTTTGATAGCTGGTGATGATAAATTGGTAGATGCAAAAGCTACACAAGATTTTTTTGAAAAAATCTCTAAAGAAAATGGTTCTACTCTGAAAATTTATCCTGAGATGTATCACGAAATTTTTAATGAAGTAGGAAAAGAAAAAGTTTGGCAGGATTTATTAATATTGTTAAAAACGCAACTTTAAATAAAAAAATATCAAAGCTTGCTATCAAAAATAGCTTTTTATCTTGTAATAATTAGTAACAATAGAAAATAATTTAGGAATTGTTTATATAGCTGTTTTTCAATAAAATAAGTTTTTTAGTTTTATGAAAATTGCGAATATGACAAAAAAATTAAAAAAAAATTAACGAATTTGGTAGATAAAAAATCTTTTATTGTATATTTGCCGAATTGTTTAAAGAAATAATAAGTAGAAAATATAGAGTGGACATGATAAATCTTCAATACAAAAACTTTATGTATAAACGGCTTAAATATTTGATATTGTTACTTTTGTTTAGTAACAGTTTTTTGTATGGGCAGGATGCCGCCAAAATTAAAGGGGTCGTTAGGGATAATGAAACTAAAGAAACGCTTCCCTTTGCTACTGTAAAAATTTATTTGAATGGTGTCTTGAAGGGAGGTATGAATACAGACGATAAAGGAGAATATAGTTTTTCTCCTGTAACTCCGGGAAATTATGATATAGAGGTCTCTTATTCTGGTCAAGTTACAACCATCAAAGGAGTTGTGGTGGGTCCAGGAAAAACAGTAGTCCGAGAAATCTTTGTTGGGGCAGTTGTGGAAATGGGTACTGTGGAAATTACAGGTGAAAAACTCATTGAAGCAGACCAAACCGTTTCTGGAAATACATTAACGAAACAAGATTTAGATAAATTAGCATCAAGAAGTATATCTTCTAATATAGCAACAAGTGCAGGTATTGTACAAAAAGATGACCAACAAGGTTTTAATGTAAGAGGTGCTCGTGCTGAAGGTCAAGAATATTTTATTGATGGTGTTCGTGTGAGTGGTAGAACTGCCTTACCTCGTGCAGCAATTTCTCAGTTATCCGTTATTACGGGTGGTACGCCTGCTGAATATGGTGATGCAACAGGGGGTATTATTCAAATTACTACTTCTGCTCCCAGTGCTGAGCATACAGGCTCCGTTGAGGCAATTACTTCGGAAGTATTTGATAGATATGGTTATAATTTAGTCGCAGTTTCTGGTTCTGGTCCTCTCATCAGTAAAAAAGATTCAACAGGAAAAAGAACTAATACGAAACTAGGTTATTTCGCAGGTTTTGAGTTGGAATCACAAAGAGATGCAAGCCCTTCAGCGGTTGGTATCTACAAAGTAAAACCTGAAGTTTTAGAAGATTTAAAAAATCATCCTTTAACTACTTCTCCTGATGGTACTTTCTTTATTAATAGAGCGAATTATTTAACAAGAAATGACATTATTAACGAAAAATGGAAAGATGGTGCATTGAATAGAGGAATTAGAGCCAATGTTAGATTAGATTACCAATTAGGCAAAAACTCTTTCATCAAAGTAGGCGGAAATTATGATAACACCAATTTAAGAGTTTGGAGTTTAACCAATTCATTGTTAGCTCAAGAAGCCTTTGAACGTAGAAAAGATTATACGGCTCGTGGTTACATACGTTTCCAACAAGTTTTCCAAGATACTGGTTCTTTTATTAAAAATTTGTTCTATACCATCCAAGCTGATTATCAAGTATTTAACCAAAATAGAATGGATGATAGACATAGAGACAGAATCTTCAATTATGGACACTATGGAAGCTTTACTTCTAATTTTGCAGAAATTTTATTTCCTATAAATCCAGGTTCTGAATTTCATAATCCCTCAATTTCACAAGGTCCATATTTAGGTACTATCGGTTTTACTGATACTAATTATGTATTTAGTGCTGCTAACTCTAGTAATCCTTTAATGGCTAATTATCTTAAAGATATTTATTCTTATTTAAGAAACAATCCAAGACAAGTATTTGATTTTACAACTTTTTCAACAAGAACTTCTAATACAGTATTATCACAAACGGATTTATTAATTTTAGGAGGTGTTCGTAATGGAGACGTCCCTCAAAATATTTATTCTTTATATAACCCTCAAGGTAATATTTTTGGTATTTATTCAAAATATAACGAACAAATGTATCGTTTGACGGGTCAGGCAACTGCTGAAATTGGTAATCACAATATTAAATTCGGTTTTGAGTTTCAACAAAGAACTCAAAGATATTGGGGTATCTCATCTAGAGCAATCTGGAGTATTATGCGGCAATTAGCGAATAAACATTTAACTACTATTGATTATGACAATCCTATGCCGGTTTATGTGAACGGGGTTTTCCAAGATATTGTACATTACGATAGAAAATATGAAGAATCAGGACAATCGAATTTTGATAGAAATTTAAGACAAGCATTAGGTAAACCTATTAATGGTACAGAATTTTTACAAATTGATGCTATGGATCCCAGTACTTTTAGTTTAGATATGTTCAATGCTGATGAATTACTCAATAATGGTGCCTCTTTCGTTACTTATTATGGTTATGATTTTAGAGGAAATAGAGTAGGAAGAAAAGCGGATAATGAGTTCTTTACCAATAAAGATTTTAGACATCAAAACGCTTATTCTCCTTCCTATTTAGCAGTTTTTTTACAAGATAAATTTGAAGTCAATAAAATGATTTTCAATATAGGTGTACGTGTAGACCGCTTTGATGCTAACCAAAAAGTATTGAAAGATAAATTCATTATGAGAGATTTTTATAATGCAGGTGAAGCAGCAAATTTATTGGGTACTTCTTTACCATCAACCGTAAAATCTACATGGGCTCCTTATGTTGATAATATCAATAATCCGAGTAGAATTATTGGTTATAGAGATGAGTCTATTTGGTATGATGCTAATGGAACTCCTACCGACCCTCGTTTACTAGCAACAGGTGGTAAAGTTCAACCTTACATAAAGTCGGATACATTAAGTATTGACGCTTTTACGGACTATAAACCTCAAGTAAATGTTATGCCTCGTATTTCTTTCTCATTCCCAATTTCTGATGAAGCTCTTTTCTTTGCTCACTATGATGTTTTAACTCAACGCCCAAAAGCTGCTGAAATTGGCCAGTTTACAAATTATCTTTTCATAAACCAAAATGCTACCAGCTCTATCAATAACCCTAATTTAAAACCCGAAACTACCATTGACTATGAAGTAGGTTTTAAACAGGCTGTTGGTGATAAAATGGCTTTAACATTAACCGCTTTCTACCGTGAAATGCGTAATATGATTCAGGTACTCCGTAATAATTTTGCGTATCCCATCACTTATGATTCCTTTGAAAATTTAGACTTTTCTACTGTAAAAGGTTTTTCTGGGTCATTAGAATCTCGTAGAATGGGTCCTGTTAAAATGCGTGCTGCTTATACATTACAATTCGCAAGTGGTACAGGTTCTAGCTTCAACTCTTCAAGAGCAACGTTAGGTTCTATTGAGGGTTTTGCAGTACTTAGAACTTTGTTACCTCTTTCATTTGATCAAAGACATACATTCACTGGAAACGTAGATTTTAGATTTACAGGAGACCAAGTGAAACCTGGTAAATATTTAAATGGTCCTGGTTTTGGTGGAAATGACAGCACTGGAAAAAGAATTTATCCTTTCAAAAACTTCGGTGCTAACTTAACCTTTAATTTAGGTTCTGGTACTCCATTTACTAGAAACTCCTTACCTAATACTGCTGATGTACAGTTTGGTATTAATCCAAACATTCAAACTGCTGGTACTCCACAAGGTTCAAGATTGCCCTTCAATTTACGTTTTGATTTAAGAATTGATAGAGATTTTTATTTTGGTGGCAAAGAAAAGGTTAATGAAGAAACTGGGCAAAAAAGCCGTACAAGAGAATATTCTTTAAATGTACATATATTATGTTTGAACCTATTAAATACCAAAAATATCATTGGTGTTTATACTTATTCTGGTTTGCCTGATGATAACGGATTTTTACAATCTTCTATTGGTCAGCAAACGATTGCTACTCAGTTTAGTCCTGCTTCATTTGTGGATTTATACACAATCAAAGCGAATAGTCCTTTTAATTTTAGTTTACCAAGACGTTTAAGATTAGGTGTAATTTTTAATTTTTAAATTATGGCTCAGAAAATAAAAATTCAATTGATGTTATTTTGCTTTTGGTTATTGAGTTTAACCATACAAGCAAAAGAAAATGTGCCCGGTGGACCAAGAAAAACGGGCGGTGTAGCGAAAACTGCGGCAGGTTGTGTTCCTTCTAGTGCCTCTGCCCAGTTAGATATCAATAACGTAAGAACGTTGTTGCACAATGGTGGTGATATGTGGTGGGATTTAGTGGGAAATCCTCGTTACGAAGTTCCAAAAGGTTCAGGGAAACACTCTGCTTTTGCCGCTTCTTTATGGATTGGTGGTTATGACCAAGCGGGTCAGTTAAGAGTGGCTGCTCAAACTTATCGACAGAGTGGTAATGATTTTTATCCTGGCCCATTGAAAATTTCTTTAGGTCAAAATTATGGCCCTGCTACCACTGATGATGCAATTTGTAAGCAATGGGATAAAATGTTTAAAATAACTCGTGCTGAAATCAATCAATTTAGAGCTGATTTTGCTTCTAATTCAGTGGATTTTGCTAAATATCCCACTATCAAAGAATGGCCTGCAATGAATAATGACCCTGACTTTGAAACCTATTTAGCTCCTTTTGTGGATGTTAACAATAATGCTATTTATGATCCAGAAATTGGAGGCGATTATCCAAAAGTAGATGGAGACCAAGCAATTTGGTGGGTCATAAATGATAAAGGTAATATTCATACTGAAACGGGAGGCGAGCAAATTGGTCTAGAAATACAAGTATTAGCTTTTGCTTTTGCTGCTTCTAACCAATTAAATGATATGACTTTCTACAAACAAAAAGTTATCAACCGTTCTACGAATACTATTTTTAATACTTACATTGGACAATGGGTAGATGCAGATTTAGGGAACTACTCCGATGATTATGTAGGCTGTGATACCATTAGAGGCTTGGGATATATTTATAATGGGGATAATAACGATGAAACCGCTCAGGGATATGGTAATGTAATACCTTCTTTCGGTGTGGATTTCTTTCAAGGCCCTCTGGCAGACGCAAACGATGGTGTAGATAATGATAAAGATGGAATGATTGATGAGCCAGGAGAAAGAATCGGTATGGCAAAATTTGTTTATTATGATAATGACTTTACTCCTTATGGTAATCCTTCAAGCCCTAATCATTTTTATCAATATTTAACAGGATTTTGGAAAGATGGCTCTCCCATGACTGCTGACGGTCAGAGAGGTCGTTCTGCTGAGAGTACTGCATTCCCTAGAACCAATTATATATTTCCTGGATGGCCTGGTGGTCCTTGTGCTGCTGCATCAGGTTGGACTGAAAAATCGGCTGGTAATCCTCCCTTTGATAGACGCTTCTTGATGTCAGCAGGTCCTTTTACATTAACTCCTGGTGCAGTAAATGAAATTGTGATTGGTGCTGTATGGGCTCCTGGTTCTCCTAATGATGAAATAGCTTCTTTATGTAGACTACTACGAGCTGACGACATTGCTCAAGCTTTATTTGATAACGATTTCCAAGTTTTAAATGGTCCTGACGCACCAGATTTAACAATTAATGAGTACGATAAAGAATTATTGTTAACTTGGGATTATTCTAAAATTGGTCTAATTTCCAATAATTATTTTGAAAATTACGCTGAAAAAGATCCCGTTCTAGCAAGTTCATCTTTACCACCTGGAAAATCTCCCTTTTTTAAATTTCAAGGATACATAGTTTATCAATTAATTGATAGTACTGTATCAGCTTCTGAACTTAATAATTCCGATAAAGCAAGAGTTTTATTGCAATGTGATATTCAAGATTCAGTTTCAACCATTGTTAATAGAACTTCTGAATTAGTTGCTGGTTTAACGGAACCTGTAATCGTTGACCAAATCATGGTTCAAGGTTCTAATAAAGGAATTGTTAGATCGGTGAGAGTAACCGAAGATTTATTTGCTGATGGTTCCGATAAACGTTTAGTAAATTATAGACCTTATTATTATACGATTATTGCCTATGCTTATAATGATACTTCTGCTGATGGAAGAAAATTTGTTCCTGGTAACGGTAATTTTAAACGATATAAAGCTGTAGCTCATAAAGTTGAATTTGAAAATTTTGGTACCCGTATAAATTCACAGTACGGTGATGCACCAGAAATTACTCGTAATCAAGGAAATGGTACAGGTGGTAGATTTTTAGATTTGCGTGACGATATTAAAAATAATATCTTGTCTGGAACAGTCAATGAACTAGTTTATCAGTCGGGTTTTGGACCTTTTGATATAAAGGTAGTAAACCCAAAAGAAGTTCAAGCTAGAGATTATATGATTAGACTGACGGTTGATACTCTCATTGAGAATAGAGGTTCAACTCAAGTTCGGGCTGATTGGATATTATATACTAAGACCAACAACGTGTGGCAGGAATTATTTAAATCTACTTATGTTTACGATACTGCTACCGGTGTATCTAATCCTAAACCTTTAAATGGTGTAGAAAAAATTATTAATGGACATGGTATTTCTATTTCTGCTAGAGATGTTTCTGATCCTGGGGATTGGGCGAATGACCCTACTAATGGTTTTGTTGGTGCTACTATTGAACATAGCGATCCCTCAAAAGCATGGTTAACTGGTCTTGAAGATTATGAAACCAATACTGTTGATCAGTGGAACTGGATATTATCGGGTAACGCTCATAAAACTCCTGGAAATAATGATGTAACAGAAGATTATGGCGCTGACGGTTCTTCTATTACTTTTTATAGAAATTATTTCGCTTATGATCCAAAAGAAGTATTTGAAAAAGTTTTGGATAGAACTTGGGCACCTTATATTATGACACGTTCTTATAATTCTATCACTGGGGTTATCGGACCAAGAATTTCTTATGCTGAAACTCAAAATAATAATGAAGCTTTTATTGGAGATGCAGTTACTTTAAATAAACTACCTAATGTTGATATTGTTTTGACAAGAGACAAATCAAAATGGTCAAGATGTGTTGTTCTTGAATCTTCTCCAACTAAATCCTTAGCAAATGCTGGTCAAGGTGGATCTCATCCTATGACGGCAAGATGGGCAATTTCTAAAGATATCAATGGCAATAATGAATCCTCAAACCTTGATATAAACTCTCAAGGTATGTCTTGGTTTCCTGGTTATGCCATCAATGTTGATAATGGAAAAAGATTAAATATTTTATTTGCAGAGGCATCTTGGTATGCTAATCAAAACGGAAATGATATGATTTTTAATCCTACTGCTTCGTTCGGGTCTGATTTTAATGCAGTTGGTGGACGTCATTATATATATGTAAGCAATACAGAATATGATGGTTGTGCTACCTTAGCTCAAAGTTTAAAAGTAGGTAATTCAGACGTAGCTCAAGGTGCTAATAATGGTCATGTTTTTCCTAATGTTCCGGGTGTTGGTTCTGTATCCATAAGTGATGCTCATAATACCTTCGCATGGGTAACTATCGCAATGTTAAGAGATTCAAAATTTGCTTTCAAAAAACCAGAAGACATGCCTTGTGATGTTACAATTAAGTTAAGAGTGAATAAAAAATTCTCTAATGATAATCCTACCTACACTTTTAACACCAATCGCTTAGCTGCAAGTTTAAATCAAAAAGATATTGCAGAGAATGCTTTGGATTTAATTAGAGTTGTTCCTAATCCTTATTATGGACGTTCTGGTACAGGTAAATATAGATACGAAAATACTCAGGTCGATAGTAGAGTTAAATTAACTAATCTACCACAAAAATGTACAGTAAAAATATTTACTTTAAATGGTACTTTAGTTAGAACTTATAAAAAAGATTCAGATGCCCCCAACTTAGAATGGGATTTGAAAAATAATAATGGTGTCCCTGTTGCAAGTGGTGTCTATATTATTCATATAGACGCAGGTGATTTAGGACAAAAAGTAGTGAAATTCTTTGGTATAATGCCAGAAATTGATTTAACAGCATATTAAAATTTGAATTTTTAAAAATGAAAAGTATAGCAATAATAATAGTTTTAACCTATTTAAGTTCCCAGTTTTTATTAGCTGGGAACCCCGAAAGGGCTGGTCAAGCTGGAGCAACTCAATTATTAATTAATCCATGGGCAAGAAATTCTGGAGTTCATGGTATAAATACTTCCAATGGCTATGGAATTGAGTCTGTTATTAATAACCCAGCAGGTTTAGCAAGAACCAAAAGAACAGAATTAATATTTTCTCATACGAGATATTTAGTTGGGACGGATATTAACTTGAATACATTTGGATTTTCACAAAGTTTAAAAAAGGGAGGAGTACTTGGATTATCTGTTGTATCTTTTGATTTAGGTGATTTTCAAAGAACTACCATCGATCAACCAGATGGTACTTTAGGCACTTTTAGTCCAACTTTTTTAAATATTGGAGTTTCTTATGCAAAAACTTTCGTAGAAGATAGAATATTTGTTGGTTTTACAACACGTTTAATTCATGAATCTATTACTGATGTTGCTGCTAATGGAGTTGCTTTTGATGCGGGTGTTCAATATACTGACAAAGATGGTAAGTTTCGTATTGGTGTTGCATTAAAAAATGTGGGTCCTGAAATGAGATACACTGGTGATGGATTAACCCAAAGAGCTAATTTGGGGGGCTCTAACAGTAGATTTACTAGTAATGTAGCTACTGTTGCTTCTAAATTTGAATTACCTACTCAGCTAAATATTGGTGCATCTTATGAATTAAATTTTGGTGGTGATTCTGTTGCTACTATTCATACCATTTTACCTATGGTAAATTTTACTGCAAATGCTTTTGCTAGGGATCAAATTGGAGCTGGTGCTGAATATCGTTTTAAAAAGTATTTTATGTTTAGAGCTGCTTATGTTTGGGAAAAGGGTATAACTAATCCTGAAGAAAGAATGAATGTTTATACAGGGTTAGCATTTGGTGCTACCGTTGAAATACCTTTTAAATCTGGTGATGGAAGATATTCTTCTTTTGGTCTTGATTATAGTTATAGAACTACTAATCCATTTCAAGGTACTCATTCACTTGGTTGTAGAGTAAATTTATAATTATTATGGCGGAAATATATTATCTTACAAAAGAAGGCTACGATAAGCTTGTTCAAGAACTTCACGATTTAAAAACCAAAGAAAGAGCCAAAATTGCTGCCGCAATTGCAGAGGCACGAGAAAAAGGAGACCTAAGTGAGAATGCTGAATATGATGCAGCAAAAGAAGCTCAAGGTCTCCTTGAGCTTAAAATTTCTAAGTTGGAAGAGATGCTTATCAATTCTAGAATTCTTTCCGATGAAGAAATTGATACTTCTAAAGTTTATATTCTTTCTACTGTAAAGTTAAAAAATCTTATTAAAGGTGATACGGTTACTTATACTTTGGTATCTCAGAAAGAAGCTAATTTAAAAGAAGGCAAAATATCCGTAGAATCACCAATTGGTAATGGTTTATTAGGTAAAGTTGTTGGTGATGTTGTAGAAATTAAAGTTCCTGCAGGTACATTAAAATTTGAAATATTAGAAATTACAAGATAATGGCTACTATTTTTTCTAAAATTGTTTCTGGTGAAATACCTTGTTATAAAATTGCAGAAACAAATGATTTTTTAGCTTTTTTAGATGTTAATCCCGTGAAAGAAGGGCATGTTTTAGTGATCCCTAAACGTGAAATTGATTATTATTTTGATTTAGATGATGAGTTATTTATAGGTTTAAATTTATTTTCTAAAATTGTTTCTGAGGCAATAAAAAAGGCTATTCCATGCAAAAAAATTGGTGTTGCAGTTGTTGGCTTGGAAGTTCCACACGCTCATGTTCATTTAATTCCTTTGGATTCTGTTGATGATTTGAATTTTACGAAACCTCGTGTTCAACTTTCTTCCGAACAATTAGATTTAATTGCACAAAAAATTAGAGAAAAGTTGTAATTTAAAATTTTTATTATTAATTTTGCGGTCTAAATATTTTTAAACAATGGCTAAGAGTAAAGGAAATCGTATTCAAGTGATTTTAGAGTGCACAGAACATAAGGCAAGTGGTCTACCTGGTACTTCAAGGTATCATACCCAAAAAAATAAAAAAAATACAACAGGAAGGCTAGAATTAAAAAAATATAATCCCATTTTGAAAAAAATGACGATTCATAGAGAAACTAAATAATTATTTTTAATTTAATGAATTATGGCAAAGAAAGTAGTTGCAACGTTAAAATCTAAAGAAAAAGCAGTAAGTATGTCTAAAATTATTTCTGCTTATAAAAATTCTAAAACAGGTGCTTATTCTTTTAAAGAAGAAATTGTTTTAACTGATGATGCTCAAAAAATTATTCAGGAGCGTTTAAAAAATATGTAGTTTTTAATTATATCATTTATTTTTGTGGCTGCATTTGTGCAGCCTTTTTTTATGTTGTCATTATCTTTACCTTATTCAAAAAGTGAAATCAATAGATTATTTATTTTAGCCTTTCAAGCTAAACATGATTTTACCATTCAAAATTTTTCATTTTGTGATGATACAAAAGTGATTTATGATTTTTATCATCAAATGGGTACTAATTTAGAACCACAAGGCAATAATCTTTTGATTAATTCTAAAAATGTTCATTTTAATACTTTAAATATAGTGAATGTGCATCAAGCTGGTACTGCTTTCCGTTTTTTAGTTTCATTATGCTCCATATTGCCTTATAAATTTCAATTTATTGGTCACAATTCGTTATCTAAAAGACCCATACAACCATTGACCAATGCTTTAACTCAATTAGGAATTACTTTTGATTTTGATCAATTAGAATCAAGTTTACCTCTTACCTTTAATGGAAAAAATAATATTGATGTAGTTCAAATTTTATTTCATGATAATATTATTTCTTCACAATTTCTTACTTCTGTTTTGCTTTTAGGTCCATCATTACCATTAAATTTTAAAATTATTATTACTAATCATGATTTTTCTTCTGAGTCTTATGTATTAATGACTTTAAAAATGATGGAAAAACTGGGTATTGTATGGGATTATAATCTTGATAATACATTTGTTCTTACGAAAAATACATTTGATTATTATTCCTATACTGTATCAGCAGATTGGACTAATGCTTCATATTTTATTGCCTTATCTTGCATTTTAAAAATTCCTATTATTTTACCTAATTTATCTATACAATCTTTTCAACCAGATGTGGATCAATTATTTTATTGGACTGAATTGGGTGTAGAATTTTTTACATCTAACGATAGAGATTTAGAAATCAATCCTTTTAATTTTGAACTAATTCCTTTTGAATGGGACTTTTCATCTACACCAGATTTATTTCAAACTTTTGCGGTTTTAACTGCTTATAAGAAAGGAAAATACATTTTTTCTGGTCTTGACACATTGAAGTATAAAGAAACACATAGGTTGCTAGCTATAAAAAATGAGTTAGAAAAAGTTGGTATTATCATGAATTATGACGACAATCTTGGAATTTGCGTAATTATAAATAATGTTGATGCTTTTCCTGAACAAGTTTTTTTTAATACTTATCATGATCATCGTATGGCTATGTCTTTATCATTGCTAAAACCTTTAATTAATAACATACAATTTGATGATTTGAGAGTTGTATCCAAATCATTTCCAAATTATTGGATAGAATTTTCTAAATTTTTTAGTTAACTTAAATAATTCATTTTCAATTTTTTGTTTTTAGTTTGGTTGATATTTTAGCATTATTTTGTTGTTTGTAAAAAAAAAGTTATTTTTGCAGTTCAATACAAAACAATAAATAAGAGAAATATGGCAAGTATTTTAGAAAGAATTAGAGGTATTATTGTTGATAAACTCGGCGTTGAAGCGAAAGAAGTAACCCCCGAAGCAAGTTTCGCTAATGATTTAGGTGCGGATTCTCTTGATACCGTTGAATTAATCATGGAATTAGAAAAAGAATTTAACATTACTATTCCTGATCAAGATGCACAAAAAATTTCTACCGTTGGTGATGTTGTCAAGTATATAGAGGTAAGAATTAACAGTTAAAATGAAATTTCACAGAAGAGTAGTTGTTACCGGAATAGGTGCAGTAACTCCAGTGGGTATTGGTATTGACTCGTACTGGAAAGGTTTAATTTCTGGTACGAGTGGTGCTGATAAAATAACTCGTTTTGATGCATCAAAGTTTAGAACGCATTTTGCATGTGAAGTAAAAAATTTTGATGTACAAAATTATTTAGATAAAAAAGAAGCGAGAAGGATGGATTTATTTTGCCATTTTGGTATTGCTGCTGCAACTGAAGCGGTTCAGGATGCTGGTCTTCATAATATTAATGATATTTCCTCCATTGACCCTTTTCGTGTGGGAGTAGTTATGGGTTCTGGAATCGGAGGGCTTGAAACTTTTATTAAGGAGGTAAGTGATTTTGCTAAGGGTGATGGTACTCCAAGATTTAATCCATTTTTTATCCCCAAAATGATCATTGATATTCTTCCAGGCCATGTGTCCATGAGATATGGTTTTAGAGGACCTAATTACTCTTGTGTTTCAGCTTGTGCAACTTCTTCTAATTGTATTGCTGATGGATTTATGTTAATTCAGAGTGGTTTAGCGGATATAGTTGTTACAGGAGGTGCAGAAGCAGCGATTAATGAAGCTGGTGTAGGTGGTTTTAATTCTATGCATGCTTTATCTGAAAGAAATGATGATCCTAAAACAGCTAGCCGTCCTTTTGATAAAGATAGAGATGGTTTCGTTTTAGGCGAAGGCTCTGGTTGTATTGTTCTTGAAACCTACGAATCTGCAATGGCAAGAGGTGCAAAAATTTATGCTGAATTAATAGGTATTGGTTTAACAGCTGATGCTCATCATCTCACAGAACCTGATCCGGAGGGTAAGGGCGTTATTGCTGTTATGAAAAACGCTTTAATTTCCTCGGGCTGCAATTTATCTGATATTGACCATATTAATGTACATGGTACATCAACTCCCAAGGGTGATATTGCAGAAACTAATGCAATTAAGAATGTTTTTGGTGAACATGCTAAAAATATTTCTATTTGTTCCACAAAATCAATGACAGGTCATTTATTAGGTGCTGCGGGTGTTATTGAAGCTATTGCAACTATTTTAGCTGTTAAAAATGATTTAATTCCACCCACAATTAATCATTTTACAGACGATCCTGATTGTGATTTGGATTATACCTTTCATCAACCTAAAAATAGAGTTGTAAATTTTGCTATTTCTAACACTTTTGGCTTTGGAGGGCATAATTCTTCTTTATTATTTAAAAAATTTTCTTCTTAAATTTTGAGAATTCTATATCCAGTAAGTTATTTGTTGGCTAATTATAATCTTTTTTTTCATAAAGAAAAGGAATTTATAAAAAAAGTCAAACTTCTTACGGGTATATTGCCTTTTGATTATAGGCTTTATAAGCAAGCTTTTAGCCATAGTTCAATCGTGAAAAATTCTAAAAATAATGCTATAGAGTGTAATGAACGTCTTGAATACTTAGGGGATTCCGTTTTGGGAATGGTAATTGCTGAGTATCTTTTTAAAAAATATCCTAATAAAGATGAAGGTTTTCTTACGGAAATGCGTTCTAAAATAGTTAATAGAGCATGTTTAAATGAAATTGCTCTAAAATTAGGTTTTGATAGCATTATTTTTTTTGATTATAAAGTCAATTCCAATCCTAATCCTTCCATTTATGGTAATGCACTAGAAGCTTTTATTGGTGCAATTTTTTTAGATAAAGGCTTTTTTTATGCAAAAAATTTTATTTATAAAACGATTATTCAAGGTCATGTAGATGTTTCCGAATTAGAAAAAACTGACCATAATTATAAAAGTAGACTGTTAGAGTTTGTCCAAAAAAAGAAAATTTCTTCCTTATCTTATGAAGTTATCAACGAAGAAAATAGAGGGAATCACCGTATATATACGATTGGTGTTAAAATTGGTGATAAATTAATTGCTCAAGCTACTGATGTAAAAAAGAAAAGTGCTGAGCAAAAGGCTTCTGAATTAGCACTAAAAATTCTAATGAATGAGCATTCCTAAGTTTAAAAAATTGTAATATGCTATCTAATCGTGATTTTCATTTAAGTTTTCCAATTTCCCTTTTAGATTCTGAACCCAAGCCTGAGTACTTATTTCCAAATGAAATTCTTAAATCATCACATATAGAAAATAATCAATTATATTTTACATTAAGTGGTAATTGGAATATAATTTTAAAATTTTTAAAAAATTTTTATCATACAACAATAGGGATAGCTAATATAAGTCAGGCAAAAACTTCTTATGCCCCAATAAGAAAATTACCTTTACATTCTTCGGAGATGATTTCTCAGCTTTTAATGGGTGAAAAATTTAGTACTTTTTTCTCAGTGGATAATTTTGATTTTGGTTTTTCAGAAGATGGTTATTTTGGGTATGTTTCATCACATCAGTTAGGTGCATTTCAAAATGATTATTTCAGAGATTTTACTTTAAATTTTAAATATCCAATAGGTTCTAAGATTTTAAATCATTATCAAACAACTGAAATTAATCAAGTTATCAAAGATTTGCTGGGTACCCCTTATTTATGGGGCGGTAGATCTAATTGGGGTATTGATTGCTCTGGTTTAACACAATTATTAATGCTAGCTCAAAATATCTATTTACCTCGTGATGCCTATCAGCAAGCCGATCTAGGTGAATTAATTCCCTACGGTAATCATCAATTCGGTGATTTAGCTTTTTTTGGAAAGAACCAACATTCCGTTACTCATGTAGGTTTTATATTTGATAATCAGACTATCTTACATGCTTATGGTTTGGTGAGAAAAGATTTTTTTTCTGAAAAGGGGATATATAATTCTGATTATAAAATAGTTACTCATGAATTGGTTTTTATTAAAAGGTACCCTAATCATTTTAATTTTTGGGATTTCTTGTAATCCTAAACTTGAACAACCCAACGTTTCCATATCTTTTTCATTTCGTTTAGATAATGATTATGATAGCTTGCTTTTTTATCAGGATTTTGAGAATATTCAAAGGTTAGGTATTAATAATATTGGTATTGAATTAATTGTAAGGAATGATACTTTAAATTTTCCTTATTTAGAAAATATTCAATGCCTTAATAAAATTTTAAGTTATTTAGAAAATAGGCAATTTAAAACTCATATTATATTATCGAAATGGAATCAAGAGTCTATAAAAGTAGCTGATACATTTTTACTCAATTGGAATTTGAATTATCAAAAATTATTACAAAACCTGTTGATAAATTTAAAAACTTTCAAATCATTATCTAGTTTTGCTTATGCAGTAGATTTTGAAAATATTGAAAATATGCCTGATATTTATCAAAATTTTGTTATAACACTTCAAAGTTCTTACTATTTTCCTATTTTTTATTCTTCTCTATTACATAAGACAAAAGACTGTATATTACATAATTATTCAAATACCGTAGGTATTTTTTATGAACATCACCCCTCGGATAAATATAAAAAGTTAGCTAGAAAACTTCATCCTATTATTTCAAATTCATTTAAAAGTAAGAAAATTTTTATAACCCATTCTAATATTCAAGGTGCTGATGCAAAATTGCAATTCCAAAATTTACTTCGTTTTTGGGAAAGCAATAATTTATCATTTATTAACCTCAATTCAATTTATAACCAATCAGTTGTGAGTCGTGATAGCAATTATTTTAGTTTAAAAAAAAATGCAGAGTTTTTAACTTACATTCAAGAATATTGTCAATAATATTTTGGTTAGTTTGATTATAAAATTGTTAATTTTTTTTTAAAATATTTTGGTTACTGAAAAATAATGTTTTATAAATTGCGATACAAATTTACTCAACGTATGAATAACTATTTTAAACTATGTTTTGTGGTTATATTATTTATAATCAATTATTTGAATGCCCAAAATAATTTTTATACAAAAAATTATACTACAAAAGATTTCAATGCGGCACCAATTATTTGGAATATTCAAGAAGATGTTAGGGGGTTGTTGTTTATGGCTAATAATAAAGGAGTTTTGGTCTTTGATGGAAATTGGAGATTAGTTTCTACTCCAACTCCTGTTAGATCTTTGTTTATCACCAAAACAAATCAAGTAATTGTGGGTTGTAAATCTGATTTTGGTATTTTAGATTATGATAAAAATGGATCTTATTTCTACAAATCTTGGAGGTCCTTCTTAAATAAACAAGATCAACTCCTATTAAAAGATGTAGAAAAGATTTATCAAAATGCAGATGCTACAGTTTATATTTCTGACAATGTTGTATTTCGTTCTACTGACAACGGTCAATTAAAGACCTTTCAAAAGTTTGTTTTAGAAGATAGAGTGTTAGGTTCTGGAATGGTGAATAATAAAATTTGGATTAATATTAATGGAAAAGGTCTTCATGAAGTGGATAGAGAATTAAAACCTGTTCCAGGAGGCAAAATATTTCAAGATCAAGAAATTTCTGGAATAACAAAAACTAAATCTGGCAATTATTACATTGCAACTTATGAAGGTAATATTTATTCATATAATGGTAGTTTTACTAAATTAAATACCAATGCAGAGGCTTATTTAAAAGCAAACAAAATTTATGATATTACATCGGTTGGTGAAAATTTAGCGGTGGCTACTATGAAAGGCGGTTCTGTTTATATTAATAAGTCTGAGAATTCTATTTATTATTTGAATAAAGAAAATGGCCTACCTGATAATGATATGTATGCCATATTTGGAGATCATGAAAATAATTTATGGTTAGGACATGGAAAAGGTTTAACCAAAATTGCTGTTGATATACCCGTTAAAATGTTTTCTGCTTTTCATGGTTTACAAGGACGTATTTCTGATATTTGTCATTTAAAAGGAATAACATATGTTTCTACTTCTCAAGGGGCATACATAATTAAAAACAATAGAGTTGAACGTTTAAATTCTATTACATCCGAAGCATGGAACTTACAAATCCTTGGTAATAATGTTTTAGTAGCTACCAACCAAGGAGCTTATGATATTACAGATGGTATCGTTAAACCCATTATCCAAAATGACTATACCGTTCATGTAACCCCGTCTCTAAATAGTAATTCTGCTTATGTATTAGCATTACCCGGTTTGTATAGAATAAAAAATGAAGGAGGTTGGAAATTAGATAAAAAGTTTAATGAAGTAAAAATGGAACTCAATTCCATTGAAGAAGAATCAGAAGGCAAATTATGGGCGGGTACTGCTGTGCAAGGTGTTTTTCTTTTAGAAATAAGCAATGCTGTAAAAATTTCTCGTTATGATACCGCTTCAGGTTTACCAGAGGGTAGTATTAAGGTTTTTAAATATCAATCCAAAATTTATTTTAAATCAAATAAAGGAATTTATCAATTTCAAAATGGAAGATTTCTGATTCATGCTGAACTTACTAATTTACTGAAAGATTATGATTTTGAAATTAAAAATGACCAAATCTGGATTGAAAATGAAGCTGGTTATATTCAGGTAAAGAATAATCAGCTTGATTCTACTGGCTATCATAACATATTGCGTCAAAAACCTGATGTAGGTTTTGCTAATGATAATTTAGTGATTGTGGGTTATGGCGATGTTCTTTTAATGAGTAAAAAACAAACATTAAATTCCAAAAATTTTAAATGTTTTATTAGGCAAGTTATTATTGGTAGAGATTCTGTTTATTTCGGCGGAAATTATTTAAATAAAGAAGGATTATTTCAAACGGTTCAACAAGAAAATTTTAAACCCAATATCGTTTATTCTCTTAATCAAATCCGTATTGAGTTAGGAACTAACAGTTATATCAATGAAAGTGGAAACCAATTTCAATATCTTTTAGAAGGTTCTGATAATTCAGAGTGGTCTAATTGGCAGTCATCCTCAATTATACAATTTAACGGAATAAGAGAAGGGAATTATACCCTAAAAATTATTGCTAAAAATGCTTATGGAGAATTATCGGAACCCATTATTTTTGAATTTAAAGTTTTACCTCCTTGGTATAGAAGTATTTGGACAATATTATTAGCCTTATCACTATTAGCATTTGCTGTTTATTGGATTATTCGTTATAACAGTAAAAGATTAGAAGCAGAAAATAAACGTTTGGACAATATCGTAAAAGAAAGAACTGCACAAGTAGAAAAACAAAAACAAGAAATTGAACAGGCTTATAATACTCTTAAATCTACTCAAGACCAATTGGTTCAATCTGAAAAAATGGCCTTTCTTGGTCAGTTAGTAGCTGGGATAGCTCACGAAATTAATACTCCGATTGGTGCTGTAAACGCATCTGCCACGAATATCAATAAAGCCCTACCTTTAACTATCTCTAAATTACCCGAAGTTTTAAAAGTTTTAAATGAAGAAGAACTAAAACTCTTCAACCAAATGACAGAACAAATTTTAAATTTTAATTCTACTTTAACTTCTCGTGAAGAAAGACAGTATAAAAAAGAGCTTTCTCAAAAGTTATCAGAGATTGGAGCGGATACTAATCTTGCTGCAGAATTAGTTAAAGTCGGTTTAATTGAGAATATTGAAAATTATAAGAATATTTTTACTCATCCAAAAGGATTAGAAATTGTAAATGCAGCAGCAAATCTTGGAAAAATTAAGAAAAATGTTGATACCATTGAAACAGCCGTAGCCAAAACTCAAAAAATTGTTTTTGCTTTAAAGTCTTATTCTTATAAAACCCATGATGAACAATCTACGGAGGTAGATGTTGCAGAAAATATGAAAACTATTCTAACGATTTACGGAAATCAATTAAAATATGGCGTTGAATTGATAACCAATTTTGAAGAAAATCTACCGATTATTCAAGGTTGGCCTGACGAACTTAGCCAAGTTTGGACAAATATTATTCACAATGCTTTGCAGGCTATGGATAATAAAGGAAAACTTCAAATTGATATACTAAAAGACCCCAATGGTATTCTCGTAAAAATTACAGATTCAGGTCCTGGTATTCCTAAAGAAATCCAAGAAAAAATTTTCCAACCCTTTTTTACCACCAAAAAACAAGGGGAAGGTTCAGGTTTAGGGTTAGATATTTGTAGAAAAATTATTGAAAAACATAAAGGTAAAATTTGGGTAGATTCTGAACCCGGTCGAACAACTTTTTTAGTTTTACTACCCATTTAAAATTTATTTGGTAATATCTATTTTTTTTCTTAGATTTGCGAAGTAAAAAATAAAATAATGGCAAAAATTAAAAAAGCAATATTGTGCGTTGATGATGAAAAAATTGTTTTGGATAGTTTGCAAGAGCAACTTCATGTTGCTTTTGGTGACTCCTTTCAATATGAAATAGCTGAAAGTGTAGACGAAGCTTGGGAAGTAATTGATGACCTTGTAAATGATGGTTACGAAATGGTCTTGATTATATCAGATTGGCTTATGCCTAGAGTCAAAGGTGATCAGTTTTTAATTGATGTACATGAGAAATATCCTAAAACTGTTACGGTAATGTTGACAGGTCAAGCGGATCCCGAAGCTATTCAAAATGCTTATAATAATGCTAATTTATATGCTTATATTAAAAAGCCATGGAAAGAAGAAGATTTAGTTGCAAGAGTTAAAGAAGCTCTTATTAAATTAGGAATGGAAATTTAATATCTAAGAATGAAAAAGCCCATCATTCTTTGTGTTGATGATGAAAAAATCATTTTAGATAGTCTCGAAGAACAAATTTTAAATAAACTCGGAAATGAATTTGTTTGTGAGCTTGCTGAGGGTGGAGAAGAAGCACTAGAAATCATTCAAGATATTCTTAGTGATAAAGCTGAAATTGCAGTTATTATTTCTGATCAGTTGATGCCCGGTATGTATGGTGATGAGTTTCTAATAAAAGCTCATGCTTTACTACCAAATACTCCAAAAATCTTATTAACGGGTCAAGCTGGTATTGATGCAGTGAAAAATGCTATTAATAAGGCAAGATTATACCGCTATGTTAATAAACCTTGGGAAGAAAATGACCTAATGCTGACCATTGAAGAAGCAGCTAGGTCATTCCAAAGGCATCTACAAATGCAAGAATACAATAGGCTTTTGAGAAATCTAAATAAAGCCACTCAGGAAATTTCTGGAGAAATAGACTATCAACTACTAGTTAATAAATTGATGACAAACGTCGTATTGACTATTGGTGCTGAAACCGGTTATTTATTTACTTCTAACAATAATAAACTGAAATTGGAAGCTGCTTATGCTTTGGCTCAAAAAGAACTTGAATTTATTACTAATGAGCTAAAAAATAACTATTCTATCTTTAATCAAACCGCTGGTCAAAAACTTGTCAAGTTAATAGAAGAAGATTCTCAAGAACATTGCTTTGTAGCCCCTATTTCCAAAAAAGGGAAAAATTTAGGTTATATTCTTTTAGAAAACAAAAATTCCAAAACTGCTTTTAACTCTTATCAAAAAGAAATTATTCAAATGTTAGCGTCCCAAGCTGCTATTTCTATGGATAATTCTAACTTATATAATAGAATAGAGGAACGCAATAAGCAGCTTGAAGAAACCAAAAAAATTATAGAAGAAAAAAATAAAGATATATTGGATTCTATTCGTTATGCTAGAAGAATCCAAGAAGCTATTATGCCAGATAAAGAACTTTTGAATATTTATTTCCCCGAAGCATTTATTTTTTATCAACCCAAAGATATTGTTTCTGGAGATTTTTACTGGTTTTTAGAAAAATACCACAAATTTTTTATTGCTGCTGTAGATTGTACAGGGCACGGTGTTCCTGGTGCTTTTATGTCTGTAATTGGTAGTAATTTATTAAATCAAATTTTGAATGAGTATTCTATTCTAGAACCAGAAGCTATTTTAGATCACTTAAATTTTAGAGTTCAGACGGCTTTAAAACAAGACCAAAATGCTGAAACCAAAGATGGTATGGACATTGCATTTTGTAGTATAGACCAAGAAAATGATTTACTCCAATATGCAGGTGCTAATAGACCATTATGGTTAGTGAGAAATGGAGAATTAATCAAATATGAAGCAGACAAAATACCAATTGGTGGTGGTCAATTTGGTGATCATTCCTATAAAGGAAATACAATCTCTTTACAAAATGGTGATTTGATTTATATTTTTACAGACGGTTTTGTTGATCAGTTTGGTGGTGGACAAAATAAAAAATATACATCTAAAAGATTCGCAGAATTAATTTTAGAAATTTGCAATCAACCTCTTAAAACTCAATTTGAACTCATTCAAAAAAGCTTTTTGGATTGGAAAGGTAAAGAAGAACAAACCGATGATGTTTTAGTGATTGGTATAAAGTATAATTCACAATCTTCTAATGATTAGGAATATCATCTTCTTTTTTATCCGATTTGGGTTTAAGTTTGATTATCGGTTTTTTTTGAACATTGACATCATTTGTTTGTTGGGTTTTGCTTTCTGATTTTATGGCGTTAAGTTTTGCTTGTTTTTTTGCTAATTCATATTCTTCCCATTCTTTTCTTTTGGCTTCTGCTTGTTCGGAGTTAATATCTTCCCAATGAAAATTAAGTTCAGATATATTCAGGGTTGGGTAGTCATAGTCTTTTGTCATAATTAAACATTCAGTAGGGCAAACTACCGTACAAAGTCCACAGAAACAACATTTTGCCATATCAATATCAAACTTGGGCAAATAGAGTTTCTTTTTGGTTCCATCAGAAGTCATACCTAAATCATCAACAGACCTAATAGTTTCAATTTCAATACAATTTACTGGGCATATTCTAGCACATTGGTCGCAACCTATACAATCTTCAATATCTAAATGCAGTTGGTATCTACCAATATCAGGAACAGGAATGTTTTCTTTGGGATATTTTATGGTAACTAATCCGTCTGATTGTTTAAAATAATTAGGACTTTCAACAAAGTTATCTTTTTTTCTTTGATTGAGTTTACTTAAATGTTGAAACGTCAATTTTAAGCCTGTCCACAAATTTTTAGCAAAATTAAAACTAATCATTGTTTCATTTTATGATATTCTTGAATAAAATGGGTAATCAGGTTTTTTAGTTCATTAACGTTTATATTTTCAGTTGTAGAAATAAACATTTTTTCAATTGCAGAATTAGAATTCACAAAAACTTCAATATCAGCAATTTGTTCGGGATTTAATAAATCACTTTTGTTTAACACCAAAAAAGTAGGTTTATTATGAGCTCCAAGGTTTTCTAATGTTTTATTAACAGTCTGGATATGTTCTTCCCAGTGAGGGCTGGAAATATCAACAACATGAAGAAGTAAGTCAGCATCTTTGACCTCACTTAATGTACTTTTAAAAGATTCAATTAAGTGATGAGGTAATTTTTTTATAAATCCAACGGTATCAGCTAATAAGAATTCTGTTTGGTTCCAAATTACTTTTCTTACGGTGGTGTCAAGGGTTGCAAATAATTTGTTTTCAGATAATACATCGGACTTAGCAATTAAGTTCATTAAGGAAGATTTCCCTGCATTTGTATAACCAACTAAGGTTACTCTAAACTGTGATTGTCTATTTTTTCTTTGAATATTAGCAACTTTTTCGATTTCTTTAAGTTCGTTTTTTAGTAAAGCAATACGATTTCTGATTAATCTTTTATCTGTTTCAATTTCTTTTTCTCCGGCACCTGATTTAGAACCAATACCGCCTCTTTGTCTTTCTAAGTGTGTCCACATTCGAGTTAATCTAGGAAGCATGTATTGTAGTTTTGCTAATTCTACTTGTACTTTTGCTTGCGAAGTTTTTGCGTTATTAGAAAAAATCTCAAAAATTAATAAACTTCTATCCATGATTTTGCATTGCAAAACTTTTTCAAGATTTTTGGTTTGAGAGGGTGATAAATCATCATCAAAAATGCAAATATCAACAGAGTTTTCTAAAATATAATTAGCGATTTCTTCACATTTTCCCTTACCAATATAGGTTTTGGTATCTGGAATTTTTAATGTTTGTATAAAATCTTTTAAAACTATAGCATGGTAAGTATTAACGAGTTGCTTTAATTCTTTGAGGTCATCTTTTGCTTTTTCTAAACTGGGGTGAACTGATATAAGTATAGCTTGAGGTATTTTATGGGCTGTATCAAACATAATGAAAATGAACAATTTGCTTAATATCAGGGGATAAGCTTTTGGCAACAGGGCAGTTTTTAGCTGAATTTTCTAGCATTGATTTTTGTTTATCAGTAAGATTACCATGTATTTCAATATCAGCGTGTAATTCGCCTATTCGTCTTGGATCTGAATACATGACTTTCGTTACTTTTCCTTTAATTTCTGCTTGAAAATGATGGTTGTTCATTGTAATACCCATAATTGTGAACATACAAGATAACCATGCAGCAGACACTAAATCCGTAGGAGAAAAAGCCTCACCTTTACCCTGATTGTCCAAAGGAGCATCTGTTATGATTTTGTTTTTAGAAAGCAAATGAATAGCTATAGTTCTTAACTCACCTTGGTAAATAACCTCTGATATGGGTTTTAAATCCATATTAATTCATAAAGTGGGGGCAATACATTGCAAATTCTGGTATAACAACGGTAAGTTCTTCAGAGTTATTTAAGTTCACCATTTTATAAAATCCTAACATTTTACCAAAAGGAGTTTTAAAGTGGCAACCACTAATATAGGTATATTTATCATTAGGTTGAATAATAGGCTGTTCTCCTACCACACCTATACCAGTAACATGTCTTTTATTAAGTAAGGAATCGGTAATATCCCATTTTCTTGAGATTAATTGGACTGGAAAATTATTTTGGTTTTTAATAGTGATTTCGTAAGCAAAAACAAAATTTTGATTGTCTATTGAGGATTGTTCAGGAACGAAAGCAGTTCTTACGGAAATAGTGATTCCGTTGGTAGTAAGTAAATTTAATGGATTCATCATGCTTTTAAAACGGAATGTTCTTTAATAATTTTTTCTTGTAGAGTCATTAAAGCATGTAATACAGTTTCTGGTCTTGGAGGGCAACCAGGTATATAAATATCAACAGGGATAATATTATCAATTCCTTGCATAACACCATAAACTCTATGCATGCCGCCTGTTGATGCACAAGCACCCATCGCAATACACCATTTAGGATCTGGCATTTGGTCCCATATTCTTTTCACTGCATGAGACATTTTATAAGTTGTCCAACCTGCAACAATCATAACATCTGCCTGTCTTGGTGAAAAACTAAATCTTTCGGAACCAAACCTTGCGACATCAAATTTGGGTCCTGCAAAAGACATCATTTCAATTGCACAACAAGCTAAACCCATAGGCATAGGCCATAATGCGTTTGCTCTTGCCCAATTGGTTATGGTATCTACTGTTGTTGTTATAAAACTTCCTTGTGATAAAACTTTATCTAATGACATATGTACTTCAATTTTAAAATTTTAATTTATGATTTTGAATTTTAATTCCATTCTAAACCACCTTTTTTTACAACATATATGTATCCAATAAATAAAATGATTACAAATGTAAACATTTCAATGAAGCCAAACAATCCTAATTGTTTATATTGAACAGCCCATGGGTACATAAAAATAATTTCAATATCAAATAATATAAAAAGCATAGCAATCAAGTAGAATTTAATAGAAAAGCGGTCTCTTGCCGTACCTACTGGGTCCATACCACTTTCATAAGGCATCACTTTTCTTTCTGTTGAACGCTTTCTTACTAATAGATTTTGGAGATTATTTAATAATAACGCTAAACCTATTCCTATTGCTATCATTATAAATGCACTATAATACTCTTGCATATATCTATAAAAATTGGTGCTAAATTATAATTAAAATATTCTAATTCCAAATTTGGTTCCAAAAAACTTTATTTTTTTGTACTTAACTTATTGTGTTTTGTGAATAATTATTTGAATTTGTATTATTGTAACAAAAATTCCAATTCATGAAGTTAATTATAATTTGTTTATTTACTTTAAGTAGATTAATATCCATTAGAATTTTAAATTATTGATTTTTAATTAATTATTTACATAATTTATTTTTTTTAGCAATTAAGTTGCAGATGCAATATTGTTGCATTAATTTTGCATCATAAATTATTATATAACTTATGAATAAAATTTCGTTAATCGCAGTATTTGCAATTCTTTTTGGACTAATGTCCTGTAAAAAAGAAAAAAAGGAAGAGTTTGATAATCAAAAACCATCAATAAATATTATTAAACCTTCTAATAATCAAGTAATTAAAGGAAATGAAAATCTTCAAATTGAAGTTAAGTTTACTGATAATATGAATTTATCCCAATACAAATTAGAAATTCACCCAAATTTTGATGGCCATTCTCATGGTAAAACTGACGAAGAAGTAGCTACTCCTTGGGAATGGGATACTATTGTAAATATTTCAGGTAAAGAACATAATGCTAAGTTTTCTATCAAAGTACCATCAAATGTTAAAGCTGGTAATTATCATTTTATGGCAATGTGCACAGATGCAGTTGGTTATGAAGCTCAATGGAGAGTAATAAATATAAAAATTTTAAATCCAGAGGATACTATACCACCGGTTGTAAACTTAATAAGTCCTTCTATAACATCCAGTAATGAAATAATCTTTAATTCTGGAGAAAATGAAAAAAATATTAATTTTCAAGGTACAATAACCGATAACAAAAGAGTTAATGGATTTAAAATTCAACTCATAGAACATCATCATGGAAAAACCAATCATGGAGAAGATAAAATCATTTATGAATACCAAAACATGAATTTAAATGGAACTTCTTTTGATTTATCTAACGTAATTTTAAAGTTATATCGAGAAGATTTAGAAGATAATGGTGAATATGAATTAAAAGTAATTGGTTACGATTTTGTGGGTAACAGTTCAGAAAAAGAAGCTGTATTGCTAGTAAAACTGCGATAAATAATCTTATAACAACTTCATTTGAAGCTGACTTCTTAATAGTCAGCTTTTTTATTATTTTAGCTTTTAATAATAGATTTTGAACTAAATTTTGTTTTGATTACAACTATTTGTATTGAATTAAATTATGTATGAAATAGCGACATTTTGAAGCCTATTTGCAAAGGTTTGTAGTTTGATTTATCTAAATGTTGAAAATTTATATTCTACTGGATAGTCATGATTATTCTAATGACTGGTCATTGAGTAGGCGCAGCTGTATCTGTGGTCATTGAGTAGGCGCAGCCGTATCGAAATGACCATTTTCTGGGGAAGAGCGGTCGTTTTGGTACGTTCGCTTCATTTACTACTCAACAACCGCAATATATCTAATGTTTTAGATTGCCTCATTAACCGCTAACAATTAACTGATAAATTAATTTTTAATGAATTGTTCATAAACTCTAATGAATTAATTACCATTGAAGTTATTTTATACACCTGTATTAACAATCGGTGAAGCACTTCTTTCTGAGCATAAAACTACTAGTAGATTACTAACCATTTTGGCTTTTGTTTCAGCGTCAAATTCTACTATATCACGGTCAGATAATTTTTTGAGAGCTAGTTCCACCATTCCAACGGCTCCTTCCACAATTTTGGTTCTTGCTGCAACAACAGCCATAGCCTGTTGCCTTTGAAGCATAGCACTAGCAATTTCAGGTGCATAAGCTAAATGCGAAATCCTTGCTTCAATAACGTTAATACCCGCTAAAGATAATCTTTCACGAAGCTCTTCTTCTAAAATGTGATTAATCGTATCTCCGCCATCTTTTAAGGTTACTTCGTTACTATGGTCTGAATCATCGAAGTGGTCATAAGAATGGGTTACGGCTAAATGCCTTACTGCTGCTTCTGATTGCACACTTACATAATGTATATAATCTTCTACTGCAAAAGCCGCTAATGCAGTTTCTTCTACTTTCCATACTACCACACAAGCAATCTCAATAGGATTTCCTTCTTTATCATTTACTTTTAAGGTTTTACCATCTAAATTTCTTGCTCTTAATGAAATTTTGTGTTTAGAGTAAAAAGGATTAACCCAATAAAATCCATTATCCTTAACAGTACCAATATAAGTACCAAATAATGTAATAACAAAAGACTCATTGGGGTTTACTACAATAAATCCAAATAATCCAATAATCCAAATAAGTGATAGTACAACTCCTGATATCACTGATACATTTTCGCTATGTATAAATAAACCAATGATAATTGCAGGCATAACTAAAAACCAAAAAAATAGCATTCCATAACCAGAGTTTGGAACAAACGTTTTTTCTTTTACATTTTTTAATTCTTGTAAGTCTTTTTGCATGGTTTTATAAATTTATATGTTTTTACGTAAAAATCTGGATAAAAGTTGTAGTTTGAAAAAAATATTAATTAGATTTTAAATTGAGCCTATCTAAAGCTTGTTGGTATGCTTTTGCTTGTTTTAAATGGTCTTGATAATCAGCAGAAAAATCATGGAAACCAGAAAAATCTGGTTTAGCACAAAAAAAAATAAAGTTATGATTTTCAGGATATAAAGCGGCTTCTAAAGAAGCTATACCGGGTGCGTTAATAGGTCCTATAGGTAAACCTTTGATTTTGTAGGTGTTATAAGGCGAATCAATTTGTAAATCAGATTTTAAAACACGAGTTTTTGTAAAATCACCAATCGCAAAAATGACAGTTGGGTCCGCTTGTAAACGCATATTTTGTTTTAATCGGTTGTGATAAACTCCTGAAATTCTTTTTTTCTCAGCGTCTCTATAAGTTTCTGCTTCAATGATTGATGCTAATATACTAATTTGAATGGGCGTCATTCCTAAAATTTCTAATTGTTTTTGATGTTTAGAAAAAAACCTTTTATGTTCATCTAAAAAAAAATCTAATAATTTTTCGGGTTTGATGTTCCAATAAACTTGGTAAGTGTTAGGAATAAAAATAGAAATCACAGTTTCTGGCGTTAGTTGATTTTTATTTAAAAATTCAGGATTTAATACAGCATCTTTTAATTGTAAATCATTGATTTCTAAATTTAAAGTGATATTTTTTAGTAAATCATCTAACGTTCTTTTGGATTCGAAACGTATCGTTATGGGGTCTTGGTTGCCTGCTCTTAATTTTTTTACTAGAGTCATTATAGACATATTCTTTGTAATTTTATAATGCCCAGGTTTAATGAGTTTTTTGTATTTCAGTATTTTAGAAACCAAATCAAAATTACCGATATTATCAATAACATGATTTTTTTGCAAAGAATCTAAAACTTCGGAGTATTCAGCACCTGTTCTTATGTATAATTCAAAATCTTTATTTACATTGTTTCCGTAAAATCCATGGATAAAGTAGCCTAATATTAGGGCTAAACCTAGTATGGTACCAATAAGAATTTTTTGAACTTTTGATATTGATTGAAAATGGATTTTCATGAAGGATTATATTTTAGTGATTTTCATTTCTGTTCTACGATTTTTTTGTTTATTAGCTGGAGTATCGTTGGGTGCAACGGGTTTACTTTCTCCATAGCCTTTCCAGGTTAAACGATTAGCATCAATACCACTTTTGATTAAATAATCTACCACAGATTTTGCTCTTGCATCCGATAAACGTAAATTATAATCATCAGAACCATCAGAATCTGTATGACCAGCAATTTCAATGTGAATGGTTGGATTTTCGTTCATGATGTTTACCAATTTTTCTAAAACCGTAATGGATTCTTTACGCAGGGTAGCTTTGTCATAATCGTAATAAATATTATCAATCACAAACACTTTATCTAATTCCATTTTGGAAAGCGGAATATCTATGATTAATGGATTTTCCATAGAGTATTTGTCTGTAAGAGAAGCATTTGCGGAATTGAAAAGATACATTTTTTTATTGGCTTCTAACACATAAGTTCCAAAAGGTAAAACAAACTCAAAAGAACCATCACTTAATGTATTCATTTGTTGAAGTGTGTTATTTTTACTGTCAATAACTTTTACATTAGCGTCAGTTAATTTTTCTTTGGTATCTTTATCATAAACGGTACCTTTAATTTTAGCAATTTTTGCTTTTTCAATAGGAATTAAATCAAAGTTTTTTTCTGTACCCATTTTAGCATCTTTTTCATAAATGGCAAATTCTGAACTTTGTGGGTAGTAACCTTCTGCTGAAACTTCAATTTTATAACCTCTTGAAAAAGGTAATACTTTCTTGTATTCACTTAATTTTTCTTGAAATACAATTTTTCCATAAATATCTTTAATTACAATAATAGCATCTAAAGGTTTTAAGGTTTTAGCGTCGCGAATTTTTCCAAACACAAACCCTTCAACATCACGGTCTAAATAAATATCTTTTTTGAGATGGCTATTTTCTTTGGGAAAAGTTAAATTTTCACTGAATTCAGGGTAATTAGGAGCTTTTGCTATGAGTTTATATTTTTTATCACAAGGCACTTTTAAAGAATATTTTCCATTAGCATCTGTTTTTATTCCATTTACGGTTTTTCCGTTATCATCAATAAGGGAAACTACGGCTTGTAAAGGATTTTTGGTTTTTAAATCATAAACAGTTCCTTCGATAGAACATTCTTTTGCTTTTTTATTATCGGGGTCTATGGATATATTACGATGTATGTTTAAACTGTTATCTTTAAAAGAGGAAGTAATAATATCTTTATCACCGTCTCCATCCATATCGTAGCCTAAAATACGGGAATTCCAATTTCCAGAACGAAAAGAATTTCTTGGACCAAAATGACCTTTACCATCATTCAAATGAACATTAACATTCATATCTCTTGAAGATGCAGTAATGGCGTCAATATCTCCATCTAAATCAAAATCATCTAATACAATATCAAAATTCATTGCACCTGACAAAACAGGTTCAAAGGATTGGAAGGTTTTATCACCGTTATTATGAAACCAATAGATATTATTCCCTAGATAGGTAGTAGCAACCACATCGGGTAAGCCATCTTTATTAATATCAGCTACTTCAAATCCCCACACTGCAAATCCGCCACATTTTAAGGTAGAGCCTTTAATAAAATCAGAACCATTATTATAGTGGATATAAACAAAACCATCATCACAAGAGGTTAGAATGTCATTTTTTCCATCTTTGTTCATATCATGAATGATGATTTTACGAGGTTTATCACCTGTTGATAAAGATTTGTAAGAAGTGAAATTTCCTTTACCGTCTCCCATAAAAAGGTATATTTTGTTTTCAGAATTGGAAACTGTCGCTAAATCATAATTACCATCATGATTAAAATCTCCACCTGTAACCCAGTGAGGGAAAACTCCAGAATATAAGGATTTCATGTTATTAAAGTTTCCATTACCTTGATTGATATGCCAATTAAGCTTACCATCTTTAATAGAGACTGTCGCTAAATCAGGTTTTCCATCGTTATTAAAATCAGCAGCCCAAATGGTTCTAGGAGAATTTCCAGTTGAAAAAGATTTAGCAGGGCTCAGGTTACCTTTTCCATCATTGAAATGTATATTAATTTTACTATCTACTTGAGAGCAAGAAGCCAAGTCAATAGTTCCATTACCATCAAAATCTGCTGCTGCAACACTCCAAGGCTCTTGACCAGAATTTGTAGAGTATTTGGGCAAAAAAATGGTGTGAGAAATAAAAATAGTAGAATCTACACCCGATAAGTTTTCTACTTGGGAATAAGTTTGTAAAACCCAAAATAAAAAAGTCAGATTAATAATAAAAAATTTCATATTTTGTTCTGATTAAATTTTTTCAATTTCTTGTTCAGATAAACCCGTTTTATTCATAATTACTTGAATAGGTAAATTTAATTCCTTTAACAATTTTGCCAATTCAATGATTTTTTGTTTAGAATCTTCCACCCGTTTACGTTCTTCTTCGGCTCGTATTCTTTCCTTTTCTAGTAATTTTTCTTTTTCTTCTAGTAATTTCTCTTTTTCCTCAGCTCTTTTCTTTTCTTCCTCTGCCCGTTTTCGCTCTTGTTCTGCGATTTCCAACGCCTTTTCAATTTCTGTTTCTTTTTGTTTGAAAGATTCTATAATTTCGTCTTCTACGTCCATAATACCCTTTACTTCCTCTTCTTCTATCGCTTTCCTTAACCTCCTTAATAAAGGGAAATATTCCTTGGATAAGCCTTTTTCATCATATTCTATCTGATGGCGTTTTGCTAAATCAAAAATATCCATCAATTTTTCTAATTCGTCGGTTTTGTTTTGTTTCTTTTTTAAGGAAGGTATTTGAATGATGATGCAATCATGAGTTAA
>CALLMJ010000090.1 GCA_938006875.1 uncultured Bacteroidia bacterium | reverse complement strand
TTATGATGCTGAAACTGATAAAAAAATATTAACAGAAATGTTATGGCTTTTTTACCAAAATGTGGATAAAAATTTACATCCTTCTATCCTTCAATCTATCATTGATGGTAACTTTTCAGGAGATTTAGAATCTGGTATACCTCGAGAATTAGATAGTTTTACAGGTTTCTCTATGTTTGCTTTTCAAGAGTCTTTTTTAGCAGAATCAGAAAAATTAAGTAATTTCATACAAAATCCAACAATAGAAGATATTGAAAAAGATCCTATTGCTAATTTGGTTGTTAAATTTTTTGAACATTACCAACAAAATTTAATGAGTAAAGCGGTAACTTATAATTCTACGGTATCAACGAATCGTGGTAAGTATATAGAGGGTTTAAGAAAAATGTCTCCTAATAAACTTTTTTACCCTGATGCGAATATGACTCCACGTATCACCTACGGAAAAGTTATTGATTATGAACCTTATGATGGTGTAAAATATTATTACTACACTACTACGAAAGGCATCTTAGAAAAATATAAACCTGGAGATGAAGAATTTGATGTACCACAAAAACTTATTGATTTAATCAAAAAGAAAGATTTTGGAAGATATGGAAAAAATGGAGAATTAATGGTTTCCTTTATTAGCGATAACGATATTACTGGTGGAAATTCAGGGTCTTCTGTAATTAATGGTGAAGGACAAGTCATAGGTTTGGCTTATGACGGCAATTGGGAAGCCATGACCGGAGATTTGGTTTTTGATAAACAATATAAACGTTGTATTAGCAATAACATAGGTTATGTATTGTTCATTATTGAAAAGTTTGCTGGTGCTAACCATTTGATTCAAGAAATGAAAATTATAGAATAACAACTTCTATCTATTTAGATTAGCTTAGCCCTTATTTTCGAAATTTAAGTAAATAAGGGCTTTTTATATTATGGATACTTTCAATGGAATTATAACATTAATCTTTAATAGTTTCATCAAAACTGACGTATGTATGGAGCAAATTATGGTCAGAATGTTTGGAATAAAAGATGGAATGTCTTTCAATATTAAAGTGATAGGAAGCAAAAAGATAATCAATCCTGAAGGAGAAAAAACCTTTTCCGTGAGTATGTCCCATACCCCAACCCGCAGCTAAAAAGCTATCTTGAAAATCTTTTTTTGCTCTTTTATAAAAAGTATTGTAAGGAGGATTATTTAAATCTGCACAAACAATAATGGGTTTTTTATTTTCTTTTAATGATAAATCAAAACGCTGAAGTTGTAAATCCTGCTGAACCCAAGTGCTTCTTAATTTTTTAGCTATAGCCCAAGCATCAGCAAAATTTTGTATTTCATTTTTGGTACTATCATCAATATTATAGGATTGTAGATGCATATTATAAACCCTTACTGTTTTTCCATAAGTTTCTATATCAGCATACATAATTCCATTTTTTTGGTTCGGTTCTGATACTTGACTAAATTTTTTGATAGGATATTTAGAAAAAATCACCATACCAAATTTAGTTTTGGGAAGTAGTTCAATATAAGCATGGTGTGTAAGATTGAGTTTTTCTTTGAAGCATTCAATAGCATCATCATACTCTTTAGGTTTATAGTTTAAAAATTCTTGAATACAAAGTATATCGGGTTCAAATTTTTTGATTTCTTGAGCTACTTCTTCAATTTTAGTAGGTTGATAATAAAATGCAGCAGCATTAAAACTTACAATAGAAATTGCATTTTTAGAGGGTTTACTACTTAAATGGAACTGAAAAGTATTAAAAAAGAATTGAAAATTTATGAGTAAAACTCCAAGATTGAGAATTGCATAAGGAAAAAAAGAAAATGACCAAAAAAACATCCAAAAGATAGGAGGTATAAATAACCAAGGTGTCATTAAAGATAAAAACGAAGGTAGCCAAAAATCATTGGGTGGAATAAACCAAGCTAAATTCGCAACCAAAATAGGTAGAATAGTAAAAATATTTAGAATAAGCAAAGATTTCCTAAAAATTCTACCTAGGGAAGAACGAGTTTCAGTCTTTTGCGGCGTTGTAGAGGGTTTGTTTTTCTTCTTTGGTGAGTTTATCATAGCCTTGAGCAGCGATTTTATCTAGTATTCTATCAATTTCTTGTTGAGAGGGTTTATCGGACTTTTTGTTGTTTACTGATTTTTTTTGAGCGTCATCCCAATTAATAATTTTCATGTTGGGCTTATAGGATTTTTTTTTAAATAAATTAACCCAAAATACAGCAAAATCTTTATCTTTTTGGTAATAGTACATATATAAAAAACCCATAAATGCACCACCAAGATGCGAAATATGTCCACCAGAATTTAAACCACTTGGAGCCATTGCAAAATCCATAATTAAAGTAATGAACGCAATCCATTTCAATTTGATGGGTCCTAAAATAGTGAATACTTCAAAATTAGGCATATAAGTAGCTAATGCTATTACAATTGCTGTTACTCCAGCAGAAGCTCCAATTAAATAGGTATGGTAACCTTTAAAAACTGGAAATATATTGTAAGATAACATAAACAAAATACCTCCAAAAACTCCACCTACTAAGTATAAAAACCAAACCCTTTGATTACCAAAATAAAAATTAAATGTTCTACCAAACCAATAAAGCCATAATAGATTAAAAAGGATATGAAATGGATTTTTTAAGGAATGTAAAAATTGAAAACTTAGAATAGACCAAGGCTGATACAAAAATTCAGTAAAGCTAGATGGAAGATAAAAATATTTAAAAAAATTTTCAACCGTAGAAAGTTCATTAAAGAGAAAAAAGAAAAATGTGGTTAACACAAAAATAGTAAACAAGATAATGTTAATCATAATAATTTGAATAACAGCGGCTTGTTTATTATCATAATTCCCTTTTATAAGCTGAATGAGTTGTTTTCTCATTATTCAATAGAAATTTTATGCAATTTAATAAGAAAAATCATTTTCGTGTAAACATTAACCTTGAAAAATTCATTCCAATTTTGATAAATTCATTTTTCTAATCTTCTAAAATTTCTAGAATTACTTCATAAACTTTGTTAAGTTCATCTTTGTTTATACAATATGGAGGTAATATATAAAGAGTATTGCCAAGAGGTCTCAATAAAACACCTTTTTGAATAGCTTTTTTTGCCCAAATATAGCTCATAGGATTTTCATAATGGCTATTTGAATCTTCAATTTCAGCGGCCCAAATTGTGCCTAAATGCCTTATATTCTTTAATTTAGGGTGATTTTGAGCCATAGAAGAAAATTCAATATGTTGATTTTCAATTTTTTCCCATGCTTGTTGAGTTTCTAAAGAAGTAGTTAAAATTAAGGAAGCATTAGCCGCAGCACAAGCTAATGGATTGGCAGTATAAGAATGACCATGAAAAAAAGTTTTTGTAAATTCAGAACTTTTAAAAGCATCAAAAATATAAGATTTACAGGCAGTTACACCGAGAGGAAGAAACCCTCCTGTAATTCCTTTGGAAAGGCAAATAATATCGGGTTTTTGTTGCAATTGATTAGATGCAAACAGAGTACCCGTTCTTCCAAAACCTGTCATTACTTCATCAGCAATAAAAAGAATGTCATTTTTTTTGATGAGTGCTAAAATTTCATCTAGGTATCTTGCTTCATACATTTTCATGCCACCAGCTCCTTGTACCAAAGGTTCTAAAATGATAGCAGCAACTTCTTGTTTTTTACATATTTGGTTACAGGTTTCTAAAATTTCGTCTATGTTTTCAAGAGTTGGAATAGGAATAAAAATAACTTCAAAAAGCATATCAAAAAAAGGAATATTAAAAATCCCTCTCCCCGATACAGACATTGCCCCAAAAGTATCTCCATGATAAGCATTTTCAAAAGCAATAATTTTATTTTTTTTAATACCTTGATTATGAAAATATTGAATTGCCATTTTTATAGCTACTTCTGTTGAGGTAGAACCATTATCTGAAAAAAATAAATAATCCATTTTACCAGGTAAAAGAGGTAATAAATTCTTAGCAAGTTGTTCTGCTGGTTCATGAGTAAAATTTGCAAAAATGACTTGTTCTAATTTTAGGGCTTGTTCATAGATTGCTTTAGCTATAATAGGATTTGCATGGCCATGTAAATTCACCCACCATGATGAAATTGCATCAAGAATAGGTTGTTGGTGTATATCATACAAATAGACACCTTTCCCATAAGAAATTTTAGGAAATTCTGAATTTAATTGATATTGATTAAAAGGATGCCAAAGCATAAAAAATTGATTTTTAATAAGTTGTATTTAAAACTATAAAAACGGTGGCAATTTAAAAAAATTAAATTTGATTTTGACAATAAAATTTGTTAATTTTGTGGTCTAAAAGAAAAAATCAACATCATACGCACCATGGATAAATTAAAAATTCTCATTGTTACCAACGAAATTGATCCGTTTCTAAAAATTACATCCGCCGCTGATGTCATTTCAATGTTACCACAAGGGCTCCAAAAAAAAGGTCATGAAATTAGAATATTTATGCCTAAATTTGGAGTAATTAATGAAAGAAAAAATCGCCTTCATGAAGTCATTAAATTATCAGGAATTAACATAAAAGTAGGAAGTGAAGAAAAACCTTTAACCATAAAAGTGGCTTCTATTCCTAATGCAAGATTGCAAGTTTATTTCCTTGACAACGAGGATTATTTTAAAAGGAAGTGCATTTTTAAAAATGAAGAAGATGAATATTTTAGCGATAACGATGAAAGAGCGATTTTCTTCTGCAAAGGTATTTTAGAAACTATCAAAAAATTAAATTGGTCCCCTAATATTATTCATTGTCATGATTGGATGGCTTCTTTGATCCCTCTTTATATTAAAACCCATTATAAGGATGATCCTGTTTTTAAAGAAAGTAAAATTGTTTATACTATTTATAACAATGATACAGGTAACATCAAAATGTCAGAAAATTTTACCGATAAAGTAAAATTAGAAGGTGTTCCTAAAGAATTGTTAGAGCAAATGCAACAACCCTCTTTTTCGGAATTTCACCAAAGATGTTTATCTATGGCTGATGCAGTAATCCTTGGCGACCCTGCCGCTGAACAAACAAAAGGTTCATATCCCAACGGTGAAGCTGCTTATTTTGATGCTGAACTGCCCAATTTTATTGAGTCTCATATAGATTTATATCGCAGAATTTTAAATTAATTTTAAGCATTCCTTTAAAAAATATTTTATTAGTTACTTGTTTCGTTAAAAGCTACTTAATTTAGCGAGTTAGATTACTTTTTTTAGTTTACTTTTCTACATCTTTTGTAAACAAAAAAATGTAGAAAAGTATTTTCGTACTTCATTTACAATTCTTTGCCCATTTTCTTCAAAAATACTATATGAGAATTTAACGCTTGTAAAAAAGATTTTGCGTTTTGGTAAGGAATATTGTATTCATTAGCTGTTGATTCTACAATTTTAGCAAGCTTGGGATAGTGAATACTACAAACATTTGGAAAAAGATGATGTTCAACTTGTTGATTTAAACCACCTGTAAAAAAGGCTGTTATTGGACAACCCGCCGCAAAATTAGCTGTTGTGTATAATTGGTGTGTAAACCAATCGGTTTCAATATTTCCAGATTCTGCAACTTTTGGGAATGATACTTCATCTACTGCATGAGCCAACATAAATACAATAGCTAAATAAAATCCAGATACTAAATGCATAATTGCAAAACCTAAAAATGTTAAGTACCAGGGTTGTTCCGTAAAAATTATAGGAATAATAATAAACAAACCATAGTAAATAAATTTGTAAAAAAATAGGAAGAAAAATTCAGACTGGGGATGTTGCTTTTGAGTATAATTTCCTACTTTATTTTTAAAAAACTTTATATAATCTTTAATAAAAACCCATGTAAAAGTCCCAAGAAAATAGAAAAAAAATGCATATATATATTGATATTTATGAATTGGTTTGAGTTCAGCACTTGGTGAAAGACGAATAACAGGAATTGGAGAAATATCTTCGTCATAACCATGAATATTGGTATAAGTATGATGAGCAATATTATGCATAGATTTCCACATATAAGCACTGGCTCCATTCAAATTAAAAGTCTGTTCTAACAAAAAATTCAAATAAGGGTTTTTGGTATAAGCACCATGAACCGCATCATGACCAATATTCATGGTTACAAGGGCTATAGTAAATCCCATAGCGGCCCATACTAAATAAGTTAATGGATATCCCAATGAATTTGAAATTATTAAGTAATAAAATGTAAACCAAAGTGTTAATAAAAAAATTGTCTTGAGATACATCTTGAAATTAGCATTGGGGTTAATCTTGTTATCTGTAAAATATTGATGAACTCTTTGCTTTAAAACGGTTGAGAAGTCACTTTTTTGTGTATTCTTAAACTTTGGGATTTTATTTATCATTGAAAATTATAAATACAAATGTATGGCTTTTCTGCTTATAAAATTTGACTTTTTAAAAAAATTATAATTAAAGTTGAAATAATATTTTAGTTTGAATAGAAATAGTTGAAATTCTTTTAATTGTGATGCTATGAAATTGTGTGTATAAGAAAATAATTTGATTTCTGATTTCTGATTTTTACTTAATAAGGAATAATCCTATTTAAAAAACTATCCACATTTTCATAAATATCGTTAAATGCTGCAAGGATAATTTTATTGGAATAGTTTTTTACTTCGTTCTAATTTTGAACGTTTTTTAAGAATATAATGATTTGGTTACAGATACAACAAACTACTGAAGAAGTAGTAACAAAACAGCTTACATTATTTGAATTGATAATGAAAGGCGGTATTATATTAATTCCTATTGTCTTTTTATTATTGGCAACAATTTATATTTACATCGAGCGTTATCAATTTATTCAAAAAATAGCTCAACCAGAACCTGATTTATTAGGTACCATTAAAACTTATCTAAGAGATGGTAATATAAAATCTGCATTAGAAGTATGCCGATCCAGAAAAAGTGCTACCGCAAGAATTTATGAAGCCGCATTAAACCGAATGGGAAATTCTTTGTCTGAAATTGAAAGTAGCGTAGAATCCGTTGCAAATATTATTGTAACAAAAATGACCCTCAATTTAAGTTATTTAGGAATTATTGCCGGCGTAGCTCCCATGTTAGGATTTGTAGGAACAATTACAGGAATTATTCGTATTTTCTATGAAATTTCTTTATCTGATAATATTTCCATTGGCATTATTGCAGGTGGGTTGTACGAAAAAATGATTACTTCTCTTGCGGGTTTAGTGGTAGGTATTATTGCTTATACAGGTTACCATTTACTTTCTATGAAAGTAGATAGGTTTGCTTTGAAAATGGAGTCAGATGCTTATGAATTACTTACTTTTTTAAGTGAACCTCAATAATCTTTTTGATTATGAAAATTCGTAAAAGACCTAAATTTCATTCGGAAGTTAGCACTTCTTCTTTAAATGATATTATGTTTTTTTTACTACTGTTTTTTTTGATTATCTCTACAGTAGCTAATCCTAATGTTATTAAGTTAATGCTCCCTAAAGCTCAAACCACGCAGGCTTTAAGCAAACAACAAATTTCTATTTCCGTAACCAAAGAAAAAAAATATTTCATTAATAAACACGAAGTTGAAAAAGAAAATTTAGAATCTGAATTACAAAAAATTATTGAGGGTTTAGAAACTCCTACCGTAATTGTAAGAGCAGATAATGAACTCAATGTTCAAGATTTAGTGGATGTTTTACAAATTGGTTTGAAGTTAAAAATCAAAATGGTACTAGCAGTTCAGAAGTAGTTTTTTTACAAGCAAATTGGTTTTAAAATTAGGTTTACAAACAAAATAAAGTCTACTTCTTAAAAAGAATAAAAATTTTATTGTAAATATTTTATTCTTTTTAATGATAAAATTTGCAAAATTATTTTTGTAAAATTATTTTATTTTAAAATTTATTTTTTTAAAAAAATAATTTTATAAAATTTATGTATTTATTTCTTACTGATAAAATTTTATTGTTATTGTTAATTTTTCTAAATGAATAAACTAAAATTTGATTATATTGCTAATATTGTAAATAATTTTTATTTTTTATGAAAAGAAATTTACAATTTTACTATTTTATAGTTTCAATTTGTTTTAATGTCATTATTTTGAAAGCTCAAAATGTGGGTATAGGTCAGGTAAATCCCGCAAGTAAGTTAGATATTTTAGGGAACTTAACGGTGGGAGAAAATTATAGTGGCACAGCGGCACCTACCAGTGGTGCAATTATAGAAGGAAATGTAGGAATAGGAACAGTGAATCCTGGAATAAACCGGTTACAAGTAAGTGGAGGTAGAATTCTATTTGAAGGGGACTTTGTAAATCAAAGTGTTCAAGGGAACGCAGTTTCAGTGGGTTCTAGTGTAACAGATGATGCCAATGCTACTTTGGCTACTGTACCTGCATCTGGTTCTGCTACTGCTTCCTCTAATTGGCTACCTGGATACTTAACAGGTGGTAATCAGACACAAGCTTGCGCAGTTTGTGATATGAGTTACTTTCAAGATTTACCAATGACTATAGGGCTTTCCGAAGTAATTAATGGAAGTAATGTATCGGTAACTATTGAAGACGGTAGCGGTACAAATAATAGTGGAGTGGTGATTCTTGGCAATATTACTGTAAAAACCACTAATAATTCTACTTTATCGCCAGCTGTAAGATATGCGGTTTGGTTACAACGCTCTACCGATAATTTTGCTACGAATGCTGTCAATTTATATAAGGTTGAAGATGCTATTGCAAGTGGTAATTCACTAACATCTCCTAATTTAGGTTCGGGCATCTCCACTACTACTATAGTTTTTCCTGATTTGAATTTAACTCCTGGAACTTACTATTATCGCTTAGTTTTTCAAGGATTAATGGGTGCAACCAATGGACAAACCATTAAACTCCAAGATAGAAGCATGGTAGTTTTGCAAGTAAAACAATAATTTTTGTAAATATTTTTCCATATGAGTTCATGAAAAGGGAGAGTTTAATCTCTCTTTTTTTATATTTGCGTATTCAATACAAAGTATGCGAAATATTAATATCTCTAACGAAAAAAAACGAGATAGTTTTGTCAAATTAGATTTTACGACTAAAAAAAGAAATTGGCAATATTTAACCCCCGATAAACAAAAAACTTATACTTATAAAGTTATCAAATTTACTAATAAAGAATCTTTACCGATTCTCAAAGAAAAATATGGGGAAGAAAATGCTTTAGCAGAAGCATTAATTCATAATGACCCTGAAATTAACTTAGAAATGACAGGTCGTTTTTTAAAACATACTTCCAAGGTTTTAGTCAATTCTGAACAAAAAATTGTACACCATGTAACTATTCGTGAAATTAAATATAATCCTAAAAATGAACCCACTGAAGAAAAAATCCCAGAAGATGTATTCGCAAATATTTCTGTGGAAGGTAAACCTTTGATTTGGACTGGGAAATATATCCCTAAATCAGAAGCCATAAAAAAATTTATTTTTGTAAGAAAGTATCAATTAAAACATACAAGCGGTTTAACCTATGATTTTCTTTATGATATGGCAAAACAATTACACGAAAAGAATTCCCTAATGTTAATAGGTGCAGATGCTAAAGGTGCTCCGCTCATTTTGTCTAATAATGGTAAACCTTACAGAGGTTTTTTAGAAGGTCGTATCCAAGATGATAAATATATCTTAATTTTGCATTTATCTAATATTGAACTTAAAGGCTTAGAAAACCATGATGGATATAAAATCACTAACTAATAGCTTTGGAGACTATCAATTCGGAATTTTAGAGAATAACGAATATTCCAAAATTACTTTTAACTACAAAAAGAATATTGCCTCTAAATATCGTTCAATTTTGATTAAAGATATTCAAAACGTTTTAAGTTCTGAATATTATTATGTTACCCAAAAAATAGATGGACATTTTTATATGTTATTTTGGGAAGATAACCAATGTTTTTTAATCAATCCTCGTGGAAAAATACGTTTAGGTTTACCTGTTTTAAAGGAAATTGAGCAACTTTTAATAAAAAATAAAATCAAAAAAGCATATTTTGCTTGTGAAGTTTATATAGATTCTTCTAGACCCCGTTCATTTGATGTAACTAAAATTTTAGATTCCCCAGAATCCGAAAAAGACTTAGAGAAAGTGAGAGTTTCGGTTTACGATATTTATCAATTTGAAGATAAAAAATATTTTGAACGTGTGGAAGTTCTTTTCAGTCAATTAAAAGAAATTTTTGGAGAAGGAAAATATGTCAATGTACCTAAGCATGAAAAAGTTGAGTCAAGGAATGAATTTGAAAAATATTTTGATGAATGGGTAAACCAAGAAGGTAATGAAGGTTTAGTAATTCGAGCTGCAGAAAATTTTGCTTATAAAATCAAACCTTACCATACTGTTGATGCAGTGGTTATTGGTTATGCAGAATCAGATAAAGTAGAAAATGAAATTCGTGATTTACTGGTTGCTTTCATGCAAGAAGACGGTAGTTTTTTACCTTTTGCGAAAGTAGGAACCGGTTTTGCTACTGATACCCGTAAATGGTTTTATGAAACTTTGAAATCTAAACATGTTGAATCTGAATATATTGAACCCGCAAAATCGGGTGTAGCTATTCAATTTGTTAAACCTGAAATTGTTATTGAATTGGGTTTTTTAGATGTAATTACTGAAACTCAAGAAGACCCTTACATCTTTAAACCTGTTTTACAATTTGATGAAACCCATGGTTATCAGATGTTAGGAAGAATTCCGGCTTTTAGTGTTATCAGTCCTGTTTTTGAAAGGATTAGAAATGATAAATCAGTAAATCCTACAGATTTAAGGTTATCCCAAATTACAGATTTTATTGAACTGCCATCTTTAGAAAAGAGAAATTTAAAATTAGGTAAATCTGAACTTTTAAAACGAGAAGTTTATGTGAAAGAAACTAAAGGTTTGAAAGCAGTTCGTAAATTTTTATTATGGAAAACAAACAAAGAGGAATCAGGGATTTATCCTGCTTATGTAGCAACTTATACGGATTTCAGTCCTGGGCGGAAATCAGGAGAATTAGATATTGAAGTAAAAGTTTCTAATGATAAAAATCAAATATATCAGATTTATCAAGATTTCATTACTGAAAACGTAAAAAAGGGTTGGAACAAGGTTTAGTATGGCAAGGAATGAAAATTTAGATGCTCAACAAACTGATAATGAAGAAATTGTATTAAGACCCAAAACTTTTAAAGATTTTTCGGGTCAAGATGCATTAAGGGACAATTTAGAAGTATTTGTAAAAGCCGCAAAAAAGCGTAAACAAGCATTAGACCACGTAATTTTGCATGGACCTCCGGGTTTAGGAAAAACTACTTTATCTTACATCATTGCCAATGAACTGGGTGTGAGCATTCATACAACTTCAGGACCTATTTTAGAAAAACCTGCTGATTTAGCGGGTTTATTAACCAATTTAGAGCCTTTTGATGTTCTTTTTATTGATGAAATCCATCGTTTAAGTCCAGTAGTAGAAGAGTATTTATATTCTGCTATGGAAGATTTTCATATAGATATTATGGTTGAATCTGGACCAAACGCAAGAAGCATTCAAATTGCTATTAATCCTTTTACATTAGTGGGTGCAACCACTAGAACAGGTCTTTTGACAGCTCCTTTATTAGCTAGGTTTGGTATTCAAGCTCGTTTACAGTACTATACCCCTGAATATCTACAAAAAATTATTATTCGCTCTGCAAAAGTTTTAAATGTTCCTATGGAAGAAAATGCGGCTTATGAAATTGCCGTCAGAAGTAGAGGTACGCCCAGAATTGCCAACAGGTTATTAAGAAGAGTAAGAGATTTTGCGGAAATCAAGGGTTCAGGTAAAATTGATATGGAAATTACTTTATTTGCTTTAAAATCATTAGAAGTGGATTCTATGGGTTTAGACCAAATGGACATCAAAATTTTAAATACCATCATAGACAAATTTGAAGGGGGTCCTGTGGGATTAACCACTATTGCAACCGCTTGCGGGGAAGATCCTGAAACCATTGAAGAAGTTTATGAACCTTTCTTGATTATGCAAGGATTAATTAAAAGAACTCCCCGAGGACGCGAAGCCACTACTTTAGCCTATCAACACCTCAACAAACCTTTTCTTAATAAACCTAATTTGTTTGAGTAATTGATAGAAAACCATCATCAACCTCCCTGCCTTGCCCATACTATTTCTACTGAATTCCCATCTGTTAATATAAAGGATTTCCAATTACATTTGAGTATTAACTCTTCATCAACAGCAACTGCAACACCTTCCGTGTTTTCATGAATTTCAAATTCTTTTAATAGTTCTAAAAGAGTAAAAGTTTCTGGAATTTCTTGTAATTTACCGTTTATTTTGATGGTCATAGTATTTATGAGTTTAAGTAAGATTTACAATAAGTTTTGTATAAATTTTGAATTTGTTCTTGATTTCCCATAGCAATTAAGGTTAAATCCTCGTGAATAATTGTACTAGAATTGGGATTGACAATATACTTTTCTTGAATTTTATCAAAAAGACCAATAATTGTAACACCCGTTTTTTGGTTAATGTTCAATTCTCCAATGGATTTATTTTTAAATTCGTCTTTTAAATCCAAAAAATTGATAGTTTTAAGAGTTGTTTCGGTTTGAGAAAGTCCCATAATTAATTGAATAAAACCTACTAATTCAGGAGAATTAACTAACCTAGCAATAATCATTGCACTTACCGAATTAGGCTTTACAACATGATTGGCTCCTGCAATAAATAATTTTTTTTCATCGGTTTCTTCTTCTGCTCTGGCAATAACTTTTATATGAGGATTAATTTCACGGGCAGTTAAAGTAATATAAACATTATCTGGACCTTTAGGTAAGCAACAAATTAATTTAGTAGCGGATCTTATTCCTGCTTGAATTAATATTTTATCATCTATTGCACTCCCTTCAACAACAGAATAACCTAATCTTTCTGCATCTTGAATTTTATTTATGTCGCTATCAACAACCACAAAATGATTTTTTTCATGTGATAATTCTTGACAAACTGAACGCCCATATCTACCAAAACCACAAACAATGATATGATTTTTCATATTTTTAATTTTTCTTGAATGAGTATAAGAACTTAATATTTTTTTTAGTTCGCCTTCAAATATGTAAGCACCTAATGCTGATAATGAATATGCTAATACAAAGATATTGTAAATAATGTAAAATGATACAAAAATTTTTCCTTCAAAAGATGGAGGTTTTACTTCGCCATAACCTACCGTGGAAATTGTGATAACAGTCATATAAAAGGCATCCCAAGCATCATAATTTTCAAAATACATAAATCCCAAAGTGCCCATAGCAAAACTACTACAAAAAATCAAAAAAGAAATAACTAATCTAATCAAAAGCTTTCGGGCATTAGGGTTCATGGAATTTTATGAGTTTAGCAAAGATAGTAATTCTTCTATTAATTTTCGGTCATTACTTAAACGAGGGACTTTATGTTGCCCACCCAGTTTACCTTTGGATTTTAACCATTGATAAAAAAATCCTTGAGGTGCAATATGAAAAACAGGAAATCTTAAAGCCATATTTTTATAACGTTTGGCTGCGTAGTCTGTATTGATTTCTTGAAGTTTAGAATCTAATAATTCAAAGAATTTAGATGTATCATGAGGTAATTTTTCAAATTCAATAATCCATTCATGCCCTCCTGCATCGTTATTTTGGAAATAAATAGGAGCTGCGGTATAATCTTTTAATATAGCACCCGTTTTTTCACAAGCAAAAGCTAGAGCTTGGTCTGTATTTCCGACCATAAGCTCTTCTCCAAAAGCATTAATGAAATGTTTAGTTCTTCCAGAGATAATAATTTTTAAGGGGGATTTTTGAGTAATTGTAAGGGTATCACCAATATTATAACGCCATAAGCCGCCATTAGTGGAAATCACTAAAGCATAAGTTTTGCCGACTTCTAAATCTTGAATAGGTATAGAATCAGGAAATTCTTTTTCTAATTGATTGAAAGGAATGAATTCATAAAAAATTCCATGATTTAAAAGCAAAAGCATGCCGGGGTCGTTTGGTTCTGTTTGAAAAGCAAAATAACCTTCTGATGCATTATAAATTTCCATATAGCGAAGTTTGGGAGCTAAAATTTCAAATTGTTTTTTGTAAGGAATAAAACTTACAGCACCATGAAAAAATACTTCTAAGTTTTTCCAAACTTCTTGAATATGATTTTTTTGAGTTTTTTCTAAAATTTTTTGAATAAGAACAACAGTCCAAGTGGGTACTCCAGCAATGGAGGTTACATTTTGGTTCATAGTATAATTTGCCATGGCTTCAATTTTGGATTCCCATTCACTCATTAAAGCAATTTTTTTGGGAGGAGTTCTAAATAATTCATAGGATGAAGGCATATTTTGTATTAAAACAGCACTCAAATCACCATATTGAGAATGCTCATTAAAAGGATTGATTTGGTGCGAGCCTCCAATACTTAAGGCTTTTCCTTTATATAAGTTGCTATCAGGATAAAAATGAAAATAAGTTGCAAACATATCTTTGCCTGCTTTAAAATGTCCATCATACAAGGATTCTTTTGAAATTGGAATAAATTTACTTTTCGCATTGGTAGTTCCAGAAGACTTCGCAAACCATTTAGTTTTGCCTTTCCATAAAATATTTTCTTCTCCTTTTAGGATTTTATCTATATACTCATAAAATGCTTCATAACTTCTAACGGGTATATTTTTTTGAAAATCACAAATATGCTGGATTTTAGAAAAATGATGTTTCTTGCCGAAATAAGTATCTTGAGCTTGTGAAATGAGATATTGAAAAACTTGTTTTTGAGTTTCAATGGGTTGATTTTGCCAAGGTAAAACTTGTTTTAAATAACGATTTTGAAAGTATTTTTTGCCAACGAAATTAATAAAATTCAGAAACATAAATTGATTATTTGATTAATTGAAACTTTTCTCCTAAATAAACTCTACGAACCTGTTCATCAGCAGCAAGTTCTTCAGGAGTGCCAGCTTTTAAAATTTGACCATCAAATAATAAATATGAACGTTCAGTGATAGATAAAGTTTCTTGGACATTATGGTCTGTAATCAGTACACCGATATTTTTTTGTTTTAATTTAAGAATAATAGATTGAATTTCTTCTACTGCGATAGGGTCAACCCCCGCAAAAGGCTCATCTAACAAAATAAACTTAGGGTCAACGGATAATGCTCTTGCAATTTCGGTTCTTCTTCTTTCTCCACCTGAAAGCATAATACCCAAATTTTTACGTACATGAGTTAGGCTAAATTCTTCTAATAATTGTTGAACTTTTTCTTTTCTTTGAGATTTATTAAGGTTAGAACGCATTTCTAAAATTGCCATGATATTATCTTCAACAGATAATCTACGAAAAACAGAGGCTTCTTGTGCTAAATACCCTAAACCTAACTGTGCTCTTTTGTACATAGGCATTTCTGTAATATCTTGATTATCAAGAAAAATTTTGCCATCGTCGGGTTTTATTAAGCCTACTATCATATAAAAAGTGGTTGTTTTGCCTGCTCCATTAGGTCCTAATAAACCTACAATCTCACCTTGAGATAATTCAATGTTTACACTTTTTACAACTGTACGTTTTTTGTATTTTTTGACAAGATTTTGAGCAAAAACTTTCATAATAAATTAATCAAAAAATTGAACTTCTTTGTTAGCTTTAACTTTTAATAACATTTGATGAGCATATTCCTCAAAACCTTTATTACTTTTTTCATGAATTACCAATGTTGCTACTTGGTTTTTTACCATTTCAAAAGGTAAAGGCTGCCCTGCTTTGATTACATCAATCATAAGAAAAAAATGATAGATAGGTTTAGGTTGGTAAGTAATAGCAAATACAACGGTGTTACTAGGAGATAAAATTGAAAAGTTTTGATTGGGGATTTTACTTTGGATTTTCTTTTGAAAAGTTATGTGGTCAATCCAATTATCTTCTAAATGGCAATAAACTTTATTTTTTACGCACCAATTTTTTACAATATTATAGTCATCATCTTTCACAGGTTTTAGTCTTTTTCGGATTTCGGGAGTATCATTACGGTCTGTGGTGATGTAATAACACTTATAATAGTTTTGTCCTGCAACAAAAGAAGATTTTTTCTTTTCATACCAAGCTTTTAGGGTATCTTCTGGTATATCATTAGCACTTAAATTTTTTACATATTCATTTTTAAGTTCAATAATCATGAGCTTATCTTTATAATTTTGGAGCATAGGCTCAACTTTTTTTTCTAAATTTTGTATTTTAGATTTTGCTTCATAAACTAAAATCTGATCTGCAATCCATTGGTCAATAAAAAGAGCCGCAATCCTAGCACTATCCATAGGGGATAAGTTGTCAGGAAGCATGGCTTTTAAGTTTCCTAAAGTTAATTGAGAGCCTTTATATTCAACAATCACTTTGTTGTTTGGGTCATTATCGGAACTACAATTGATAAAAAAAATGAATAAAATTATCCACCACTTGGTCATACCGCAAAATTAATCAAATTTTATAAGCAAAGGATAAAGTTCAAAAAAGTATGGAAATGCTCATGGACTAGGCGGAGCCGTACCGCTGGTCATGGAGAAGGCGAAGCCGTACCGCTGGTGATGGAGAAGGCGAAGCCGTAGCGAAATGACCATGTTTCGAGGAAAAGCGGGCGTTTCGATATGTACGCATCACTCACTACTCAACAACCGCATATATACATAATGTTTTAGATTGCCTCGTTAAGGGCTAGCAATTAACTGATAAACAAATTTTTAATGAATTGTTCATAAACTCTAATGAGCATAAGGAATCAAGTGATATCCTCAAGTTTTAGGGATTCAGAAAAGATGTTAAAATGTAAAGAAAAATGATAAAAATTTTGTTGTAGACTGAGGTTTTTTTTATATTTTTGCAATTGGATTTAAAATAATGCAATTAAAAAGATATATAATTTTGGTATTCCTTGCTTATGGAAGTTATTTAAAAGCTCAACCTCCTTATTTTCCAAGTGGAGCACCACAAATTGTTGCTACTCCGCCGGCTCCTTGGGCACCGGGAACTACAGTAAATTTTTCCATAACTATTGATAATTATAATTCAAACCCTAATGGAATTTCTGAATGGTTTCATGGTCTTGGAATTACTCCTGGTTCTTGTTGGACAAACCTAACCTATGGTACGCCACCACCAGCCTACACGAATGGAGTTTGGATGGTAGATTTAAACCCTATCCCTCCAAAAACGGGAGGTCCCGCTATACCTGGATTTTATTTTGATGGTACAGCAGGTTCTACATCAGGATTTATAGACGGAATTACAGGAAATAACTGGGGGGACGGGTCAGGTTCAGGTCCGTGGACCTTTACTTGGTCAGCAACTGTACCTTCAACATTGCCCAATCCTTGTGATTTAAATATGCAAGTCAATGTTTTTGGTGATGGAGAAACCGGTTCATGGACACAACTACCCCCTGGTACTCAACCCTCAATCATTTATCAAGCCTCTGTTACTCAATTTTGTACTGGAAAGCCCATAACTTTGCCTTTAAGTCCAGGAACACCTAACCCCACTTATACTTATCAATGGGACCTAACAGGTGCTACTTTAATATCGGGAAATCCTAATAGTTTTGGTCCTGTAACAGTTTCTTTTCCTAATCCAGGTTCTCCATTTGTAAGAAGAAGTGCTTTTGATTTATTTGGGAATTTGGTTCAAATTGATACTTTTACTGTAAATATCACCCAAACGCCTCAACCTTCATTTACTTTAAGCCAAGCAGCTATTTGTCAAGGAGATACTGTTACTATTACTTATACAGGAACTACTGGTACGGGCTTTAATTATAATTGGAATTTTTTAGGGGGTAATGTGATTAGTGGTACAGGTGCTGGACCTTATACCGTCGTTTTTAATACTCCTCTTGATGATTCTATCAGTGTAAAAGTTAGTAATTCGGCATGTATAGATTCTTTTAAAGTTCGTTTTGTAGTAAAACCTATTCCTAATTCTAATTTTACCATTGCTGGTAATTTTTGTGCTGGGGATACCATTCGTTTCAATTATCCTTTTACTGTTGAGCCGGGAATGAATTTTCAATGGAATTTTGGTAATGGTATTGTGATTTCAGGTCAAGATGCTGGTCCCTACCAAGTAATATGGACATCCTCACAACAGGATTCCGTTCGTTTACTATTGACATGGAACGGTTGTTCTTCTTATACTTCAACAGTTTTTAATATCAAGCAAAAACCCATCGTAGATGCTGGTATTGATTACGTAAAATGTGCTAACACACCCTGTGTTCCATTAACAGCATCATTGATTCAAGGAGGACCCACTTGTACTTACACTTGGACTCCTTCAACTGGTTTAGATAATCCTAATGTTCTTAATCCTTGCGCAAGTCCTAATGTTACCACAACTTATTATCTAGTAGCAAACTGCGGAGGTTGTCCTTCTATTGCGGATAGCGTAACGGTTTATGTGCATCCACAACCTATGGCAGATATACCAGTAGATACTGTGCATTCCTGTCAAGGTACTGGAGTGCAAATTCCTGGAACAGCAACTGGTGGAACGGGTAATTTATCGGTTCAATGGTTCCCTGCTACGGGTTTATCAAATCCATTTATTGCCAATCCTATTGCCAACCCCACAACCAACACGCGTTACTATATGCTTGTAACCGATGTTAATGGTTGTATATCGGATACTGATTCTGTTTTTGTTCTTATTACACCACTTCCGATTGTTGATGCAGGGCCTGATACTTTTATTTGTAATAATTCTTCCAATGGTGTTCCATTAAATGCAACAGTAACGAATGCTTTTCCCGGAGAAGTTTTTTCTTATACATGGACACCTTCCGCAGGTTTATCGAATCCTAACATACCTAATCCCATTGCTAATCCTACTGTAACTACCATTTATACAGTAACCGTAACTTCTATCAATACAGGGTGTTCATCAGAACTTACTACATTAGACTCATTAGCAACAGTGGTAGTGAATGTTTTACCAGAAGTGCGTGCAAATGCGGGAGTAGATAAAACTATTTGTGAAGGGCAAGGTACTCTGATTGGAGATTTACCTTCAGGTGGAGGTCCTGATTATCAATATTTATGGTCTCCTGCAATTGGTTTATCTAACCCTACTATTCGAAATCCTTTTGCTAATCCTACTACAACAACTACTTATTCTTTAACTGTTTTCTCTAATACTTGTGCTTCACAACCCGATGAAGTAACCGTTACAGTAATTAATACTCCCACAGAAATCAACTTAATAGATTTTACAATTTGTCCAGGGGATTCTTTATTGTTAGACCCTGACGTTCAAACTTCCTTGCCTTATACAGTAAGATGGTCTCCTGGAAATTTCGTTTCTGATTCTACAGCTTTCAATCCTTATGCAATTCCCTTACAAACAACTACTTACCAATTCTTTGTTAAAATAGATTCTTGTGAGTTTTTGACCAAAACCTTTACCATTTTTGTAGTAGATACTCCACAAGTAGATGCAACTGTTCAAGGTGTAAAAGAAATGATGATTTGTAAAGGACAAACGGTGAATTTAAATGGAATAATTTCAGGGAATTACGATAGTTTTGTGTGGATTCCTTCAATGGGTTTATCTGACCCTAACAGTTTAAATCCTACCGCAAATCCAGATGAAAGTACAGAGTATATTTTGGAAGTGAGTTATCAAAATTGTATCAATAGAGATACCATCGTTATATCAGTAATGCCGCCATTAAATGCGAATATTCAACCAGATAGTTTGGATTTATGTCAAGGTAAACCCTATATTTTAACAGCAACGGGTGGTATTGGCTCTGCAAGTTATACTTGGTTTACTGATGGTGTTTTTGCAGGAAACGGTAATTCTTTAAATATCAATCCTACAACTACTACGGAATACATTTTAGAGGTTCGCGAGGGTGCCTGTGTAGCTTACGATACTTTAAAAGTAAATGTAAATATTCAACCCACATCAGGAATTATTCCTTCAACTATTAAAGGTTGTGCAGAATTAACCGTAAGTTTTTTGAGTAATAGTTTACAAGCAACTGCCTATCAATGGGATTTTGGTGATGGCAATGTTTCTAATGAAGCGAACCCTGTTCATATTTATGATACTCCTGGAAGTTATACCGTAGAGTTAATTACTCTGGGTACAGGTGGCTGTGCGGATACTTCCTATATGAATATTTTTGTTTCTCCTCCAGCGGAAGCTCATTTCTATACTCAACCCAATTATCAAGATGGTCCAATTTATTTACCTAATGCACAAGTATTTTTTATAGATTCTTCATTGAATGCGGTACGTTGGATTTGGGATTTTGGTGATGGAAATATTAGTTTTGAACAAAACCCCGTTCATGAATACTTACTGCCCGGAAATTATACGGTTACCCTGGTAGTTCAAGATGAAGGGGGATGTTTAGATACTCTTTCTATAAGTTCTATTTCAGTGGAAGAACCGACTTATATATTACCCAATGTTTTCACTCCTAACGGTGATGGTGCAAATGATGTATTCCGCTTTAACTACAAAGGAAAAGAAAGTTTTATGTTCCAGATCTATGACCGTCACGGAAAAAAATTATTTGAGTCCAATCAACCTAATGAGGGTTGGAATGGAAATACAAATTTTGGACCTGCCGTAGAAGGGGTTTATTTTTATGTTCTACAAATTGGTAAAAAGAAAATTACCGGAAATGTAACCTTGTTGAGGTAGTGATTTCTGAGAGATTTAATAAAAAACCTTTGCTATTAAAGCAAAGGTTTTTGTGTTTCATGTTATTGATTTATTATTATTCACCAAGAAATGGATATTTATAATCCATAGGAGGAGCAAAAGTTTCTTTAATGGCTCTAGGAGAAACCCATCTTAATAAATTAAAAATTGCTCCCGCTTTATCATTGGTCCCCGAACCTCTAGCACCTCCAAAAGGTTGTTGCCCCACAACTGCTCCGGTAGGTTTGTCATTAATATAAAAATTACCCGCAGCATTTTGAAGTTTGTCCATTACGTGAGCAATTACATATCTATCTTGTGAAAAAACGGAACCAGTTAAAGCATAAGGAGAAGTTTCATCTATTAATGTAAGGACTTTTTCCCAGTCTTTATCTTCATAAACATAAATGGTTAAAACAGGGCCGAAAATCTCTTCCACCATAGTTTTAGATTTAGGGTTTGTGGTAATAATAACCGTAGGTTCAATAAAATAACCTTTTGATTTATCATAATTTCCGCCAAATAAAATATCGGATTGGGAATCTACTTTTGCCCATTCAATATAACTAACAATTTTATCAAAGGCACGGTTATCAATAACGGCATTAATAAAGTTTTTGGGGTCTTCAGGGCCGCCCATTTTCATAGATTTCAAATCGGCTTCTAAGTAATTTTTGACAGTTTCCCATAAACTAGTAGGGATATAAGCACGAGAAGCCGCAGAGCATTTTTGTCCTTGAAACTCAAAAGCGCCTCTGGTTAATGCAACACTTAACGCTTTTACATCTGCAGAAGGATGAGCAAAAACAAAGTCTTTACCGCCTGTTTCACCGACTATTCTGGGGTAAGAACGATATCTTTTGATATTTCTACCGATGGTTTCCCATAAATGTTGAAAAACACCTGTTGAGCCTGTAAAGTGTAATCCAGCAAATTGGCTTGAAGAAAAAATGACTTTACCAGCAGTGGGTCCGTCCACGTAAATTAAGTTAATAACACCTTCTGGTAAACCAGCTTCTAATAAAATTTCCATGATTAATCTAGCAGAATAAACTTGAGTATCAGCACATTTCCAAACAACAACATTGCCCATCATAGCAGGAACAGTAGGTAAATTACCCGCGATGGAAGTAAAATTAAAGGGAGTTAATGCGAAAATAAAGCCTTCTAATGGTCTATAATCTAATCGGTTCCATGTTCCTGGTGCAGAGATAGGCTGATTTTGATAAATTTGAGTTAAAAAATAAGCATTAAAACGAAAAAAATCCACCAATTCACAAACTGCATCAATCTCAGATTGAAAAATATTTTTGGATTGTGCAAGCATGGTAGCTGCGTTCATTTTATGTCTATAAGGACCGGCGATTAATTCAGCAGCTTTTAAGAATATAGCAACACGATCTTGCCAAGCCATTTTTTCCCATTTTTCTTTTGCTTTTAATGCAGTTTTAATGGCAGAACGTACATGGTCGGAATTTCCTTGATGGAAGTATCCGATAACATGCTGGTGGTCATGAGGTGGTGAAATCAATCTTTTTTCTTCTGTATATACTTTTTCAGAACCAATGTACATCGGAATTTCTATGACTTCCGAACGCATTTTTTCAATCTCTTTGTCTAAAAGTTTTCTATCATTTGAACTAGGTTCATAATTTTTTACTGGTTCATTTTTGGGTACGGGTACTTGAAAAATTCCATTCATATAACTGTAATTTAATTTCGCAAAGGTAATAGAATTATTTCAATAATTAGGTAACAAAAGTAATGAAGATAATGATTTATTATGCTAATTTTGAAAAGAGCAAAATCAAGAACAATTAAGCGTTAGAGATGTAACTCTTATTGAATATGTTCTATGTTCCCTGTAATCAATACCTCTTCAGCATATTTCACCCTGTTTCCATATTTTTCCTTGTTATTTCTATATACTTATGAAACTAAAAAAAATACAAAAATTATAATGTTGATTATCAATGAATTTAAAAAAAAATTTTTTTTTCACTTAATTTTAATACAAGTAATTTTGCAAAAAATTTTATGATTTTTGATTTTATATCGGGTCTAATAACCCCAAAAGAAAAAAAATTTTATCCTTTATTTGAAAAAGCCACTTCAAATTTAATGGTAATTTCCAAAACTTTTCAAGAGTTTATTCAGTCAGAAGGCTCACATCAGCATGAGTTATATAAAAAAATTGAACATTTAGAACAAGTTGGAGATGAAGTTACCATTGAAACTTATCGTGAAGTTTTGGCTACTTTTTTAACTCCACTAGACAGAGAGGATATACATGCTTTAATTACAGCGGTTGATGATATAGTAGATGCAATTTATGGTACCTCTAAACGAATTATGCTTTACAGGGTTTCCCCTAAATTACCTAACATTCAAAAGCATGCTGAAATTTTAGTAAAAATTTCACAAGATATTCACCAATTAATGATAGAACTTCGTGATTTAAAAGACCGTGAAAAAATGAAAAAATTAATTGATAACTTAAAAGAAGCAGAGTTTGAATCTGATAATAGTTATGAGCATGCAATTGCAGAACTTTTTGATACGGAGACCAATGTAGGTTTAATTTTCAAAAAAAGAGAAATTTACAGTTATTTAGAAAAATCTGTTGATTACGTAGAAAACGTAGCAATTGTTTTTGAAACCATTTTAGCCAAAAACGCTTAAATTTTAATTTATGACATTTTTGATTGTAATTATTGCATTAGTAATAATTTTTGATTTTATCAACGGGTTTCATGATGCAGCGAATTCTATAGCAACGGTTGTAGCCACAAGAGTATTAAGCCCTTTTGTAGCAGTTTTTTTTGCAGGTTTTTTTAATTTTGCGGCTTATTTTTTATTTGAAGCAAAAGTCGCTGCAACAGTGGGGAAAGGTATTGTTAACCCTGATATCATTAGCCTAACCGTGATTGGTAGTGGACTTGTCGGAGCAATTTTCTGGAATTTACTTACTTGGTGGCAAGGAATACCTTCTTCCTCTTCTCATGCTTTAATTGGTGGTTTAATGGGTGCCGCATTAGTAGGTGCAGGTTTCGATTCTGTTAAATGGACTAATGTTTTGACAATATTTTCTTTTATTTTTGTTGCTCCTATAATAGGTTTTGTTTTTGCTTGGATTATAAGTGGTATTGTAATTTTATTTGTTAAAAAAGGACATCCCCGTAAAATTGATAAATGGTTCAGGGGTTTGCAGTTATTTTCTGCTGCATCTTTTAGTATTGGACATGGTGGTAATGATGCTCAAAAATCTATGGGTATCATTTACGCAGCTATGATTGTTTCTGGGGAAATTTCCAAAAATGATCCTATGCCAAGTTGGGTGGCTTTAGCTTGTTACTCTGCTATGGGTCTTGGTACTATGATGGGTGGTTGGAAAATCGTAAAAACTATGGGTGAAAAAATTACAAAATTAAAACCTTTTGAGGGTGTTTGTGCAGAAACTGCTGGGGCTTTAACTTTATTTGGTGTTTCTTCTTTTGGAATACCCGTTTCTACCACTCATACGATTACAGGTTCTATTTTTGGAGTGGGTGCAAGAAATAGACCTTCTGCTGTAAAATGGGGCGTTGCAAGAAGTATCCTAAAAGCCTGGATTTTTACTATTCCAGCTTCTGCAATTGTATCAGCTATCACTTTCTTTTTATTCAAAGCCTTCGGTTTATAAAAAATAAAATTTTTTAACTTAATTCAATTTAAAACAAACTTAAAGGATTGCTTTTTCTTCGTTTAAATTCTTTATCAATCAACAAAAATTCTCTACCTGATTGACCTTTTACAGAAGAATTTTCTTCAGCTCTTCTAAATAAATAAGGTAAAACTGATTCAACAGGTCCATAAGGTAAATATTTACAAACTTTATATCCAGCTTTTGCTAAATTAAAAGAAATATGGTCAGACATTCCCAAAAGTTGAGCAAAATATACCCTTTCATCGTTTGGAGCAATATTTCTAGCTTGCATTTCTTGGGTAATCAATTGGCAAGACTCTTCATTGTGAGTACCAGCACATAACCAAATATCCCCTAAATGCTCTAATGCAATTTGAGCACATAAATTAAACAATTTATCCGTAGCTTCTTTATTGGGGTTCATTGGAGATGGGTAATTTTTTTCTTTAGCTCTTAGATTTTCTTTTTCTAAATAGGCTCCACGAACCAATTTTATGCCCAATTTATATCCTTTTTGCTTTGCTTTTTGAATTAATGATTGGAAATAACCTAATCTATCATGACGATAACACTGAATGGTAGTATAAACACAAGGATATTCATGATTATACTTTTCCATCATCTGCTCTGCTAATTCATCAATAGTATTTTGAATCCAAGATTCTTCAGCATCAATATAAACGGTTTGTTTTAAATCATATGCTTTTTTGCAAATTTCGTCTAATCGTTGAAGAATTTTTGTAAATGCTAAATTATCACTATCAGACATTTTTCCAGATTGATAATTTTCCAAAACAGAAAAACTTCCTATACCCGTAATTTTTAAAGCAGAAGCACAAACTAATGAATCTTTTGCAGCATATTCAATAGTTTTTATGAGTTGATCTTTACATTTATCAAAGCCAGATTCTGTTTTTTCTCCTTCCACTGCATAATCCAACAAAGTAGAAACTCCATATTTCCCTAATAATTCAATCGTTTGATTTACATCTTTCAAAGAAGTTCCTCCACAAAACTGACTAAAAAAGAAATCTTTTAATAAAAATTCAATGGGTAAATGTAATTTTAAAGCTAAATTCACCCATTTGGGTCCATTTTTTACTAAACAGGAGTACTGCATACTCTTAAAAAGCCACCAACTTTTTTTTAATTGTTGATTATTTTTATATGCAAAAGCTATACTCGTATTTTGAAAATCTACTTTATTGTGTTCTAAAACATTTTCTTTCATATTCTTTAGGATTTTTTTATGCGTTGTAAATCTCTTTTCATTTCTTTTTCTTTAATACTTTCACGTTTATCGTGCAATTTTTTACCTTTAGCTAGTGCAATTTCTACTTTAGCAAAATTTCTTTCATTAAAAAATACTTTGATAGGAATGATAGTCATACCTTTTTCCATTTTTTGCTGAATTCGTAGAAGCTCAATTTTTTTTAATAACAATTTTCTTACTCTTTTTGGTTCAACATTACTAAAAGAACCCATTTCATAGGGAGCAATTTCCATGTTTTTGATATAAAGCTCTCCCTTATCAAAGTAACAATAAGCATCTTGAATTTGAGCTTTACCTTCCCTCAAAGACTTGATTTCTGTACCAGTCAAAACTATTCCACAAGTAAATTTTTCAATAAAGAAAAATTCAAAAGAGGCTTTACGGTTAGTAATAGTGGGTTTATAATTTTTATCTTTATTTTTTTTTGCCATTTTTATTCGGATTTATCCATACAAAGCTCAACTAAAACACTATTAGTTGATTTGGGATGTAAAAAAGAAATTATTTTGTTGTCGGCTCCTTCTTTAGGGTTATTTTGAATAAGTTGAAACTGGTTTTCTTGTAACCTTTTAATTTCGTTTGTAATATTATCAGTTGCAAAAGCGATGTGATGTATTCCTTCTCCTTTTTTCTCAAGAAATTTAGCAATCGGTGAATCCGTTTTTATACTGCCCAAAAGTTCAATTTTAGTTTCTCCTAATTCAAAAAAAACTGTTTCAACTCCTTCACTTTCAACGATTTCTTTTTTATAAGGAGTTTTTCCCAGCAACAAAGTAAATAATTCTGTAGATTTTTTTAAATCTTGAACAGCAATCCCAATATGCTCAATTTTAGAAATCATTTATTTTAAAATTAAAATGACTACAAATTTAAGTAATTTTGAAATGCAATCATTATAATGGAAAGACTATACCCATTTGAAGTCCATATTTTGTTTTATCATTATGAAAAAATGTACGATGATAACGGAAGAATATTGGCCTGCCAATATTTAAAATTGTTTCAAAGAAATAATTAGGAATAACGATTACTCTAAAACTTTCCATACTTTCATAATCACTGTAAAAATTAGGACCAATACCGGTTCTTATACAAATTAAACTATGTTCATCATTTTTATCCACAAAACCTATCCTACCATATAAATAAGGGATATACTCATAAAAATAAACATTTTTAAATTGAATACTATTTGCAAAGGTTAAACTTTGGTTAATTCCGATAGCATAATTTTTATGAGAAGTAATAAGGTCTAAATTGTGATGTAATCCACAGGAGAAATAAAGAAGCATAGGTTCAAAGCTAAAATTTTGGTATTGAATAGTTTGTATTTCACTAAATGCGGCTATTGAGTGCGTTTTGTATCCCAAATTTTGGCACTTTATAAAACCATTGTATAAAAATATAAAAAACAAAAAGCCGATAAATTTTTTCATTAAGTTTAGTTTGCCAAAAATAATGATTTTTTACAAACTAATACAAATTATCTACGCATTTAAATAAATTTCTCTGAGACCATTCGGGAATTTAGTATATAACGTTTGGTTATTTTTATCCCATTTAATAATCGTTTCGTCAGTGATTGGTAATAAAATTTCTTTGTTATGATATAAAATGACAATCAAATCTTGAGCTGGCATTTCAAGAACTTCTTTTACAACGCCTGTTTCTCCATGATTTTCATCAATTACTTTTGCGTTAATGATTTCATGATAATAAAATTGGTTATCTTCTTTCAGAGTAGGCAATTCAGAAATGGGGAGGAACAATAATTTATGGAGATAATTTTCTGCATCGTTTCTATCTATGATTTCTGCAAATTTTACTAGAAAAGCATTTTGAAAAGGTTTAATATATTCAACGTGAAAAGCATAGAATATTCCATGTTTTTCAATGTAAAAAACATCATGTTTTATATATCTTGAAATTTCATCAGCATCAAAAGTGATTTTTAATTCACCTTTGATACCATGGATTTTAATAATCTTTGCAACCAAAAAATAATCCTGATATTCAGGCATTAAGATTCAGTGTTTTCTGCGGGAGCAGATTTTTTAGATTGAATTCTAGCTTCAATTTTAGCTCTTTTTTCTTTTTCTTTTTCAAGAAGCTCAGCTTTAGCTTTTAATTTTGCTTCATGAATTTGTTTTAAAGCAGACTCTTTTTTAGCATCATTTTGAGTTTTCCAATCTTGAAATGCTTTTTCTATTTCTTCGGAAGTTTTACCTTTTTTGCTTAAGTGATATTTTAATAAAATTCCTTCCTTAGAAAGTAAAGACTTAACGGTTTCGGTTGGTTGTGCACCTTGTTTTAACCATTTTAAAGCTAATTCATGATCTAACACTACCTCTGCAGGGTCTTGCATAGGATTATAATAACCAATTTTTTCAATGAAACGCCCATCTCTTGGTGAACGAGCATCAGCAGCTACAACATGATAAAATGGACGATGTGACCTTCCATCCCTTCTTAATCTTAATTTAACCATATTTTTGGGTACATCTTTTTTGAAAACGCAAAATTAGTGGATGTTTTTAAAAATACAAAAATTTTTTTACATTTGCATATCAATTTTATGAAATTTCTTATTTATGCTTTAGGTGGTGGGTTTGGGCATATTACAAGAGCCTATAAACTATCACAATTATTGAATTCTCTATACAATTCTGCCAATGTTATTATTATTGCATCTTACCAAAATGTTCCTAATTTTTTACATCAAAACCTACAAATTCAATGGGTTTACCCTCAAAATATCCAAAATTTAACCTTTACATTAAAATCTTTTATTAATAGTTTTAACCCAGATTTTTGGATTACTGATGTTTTTGCTAACGGAATTTTCTATGAATTACCTTTTATTTTAAATGATTTTTCATTTTTTAAAGTGGTTATTGCCAGAATTCTAAACTATGATTCTTGTAGAGTTTTTTCTGAGGTTCATTATGATGAAAGTTGGCAAATTGAATGGTTACCTGAATATATGAATGAATATATTAATAGTGTAGCTTCAAAAAATTTATATGTAAAACTACCTGTTTTGCAAAATTCACAATGGATAGTAAAAGATAAAAAGTGTATAATTCATGCTGGAAGCCAAGAAGAAATCAATAATTTATATAGTTTACATTCAGATTTTGAAATTATTAATCCTTTTGAATGCTATCCATTGCCCATTTTTGAAGATTGTGAGTTAGTTACAGCAGCGGGTTGTAATATTTTTCAAGATTTACATTATATTGAAAAAAAACATTATATTTACCCATTCAATAGAAAATATGACGATCAATGGATAAGAGCAAAAAATTATACTCTTGTAAAAAATTGGTTTACAAGTTTGTAATATTATGTTTTGGAATATTAAACTTTAGAATATTACTCGGTCAAGACTTAGATTCTATTTCCATATGTATCAATCAAATGGATTCGTTGAGATTTATTTCTCCTAAAAAAGCATTATCAATAGCTCAAAATATTAAATCAAGAGTTTTAGACCTTGATGATTCTGACTTGCAAGGTTTATTTTTTAATTTGCAAGGGGTTTGTTATAAAAATATAGGGAAATATAATGAAGCTATTAATAGCTATAAAGAAGCATTAAAATACTATGAAAAAACTGATAATATGGTTTCAGTGGCGGGTGTTTGCAATAATTTAGGCTATGCTTACAGAGTTCAGGGAGATTATAAAGAATCAATGAGTTATTTTCTTAAAGGGCTTGATATTATGAAAAAGAAAGGAAATACAAAATCAACGATTACCCTCTTAAACAATATCGGAAGTTTATATTTTATACAAAAAAAGTATGATAAAGCTCAAGAATATTTTTTAGAAGCTTTAGATTCTACTCAAAAAATTAATGATTTTATTAGTCAATCCCACGTTTATAATAATCTAGGAGAAATTGAACTTAGAAATAGAAATTACCAACAAGCAAAAATTTTGTTTTTAAAGTCTAACAAATTAAAAGAAAATAGTACAGATAAAAGATCAAAAGCCAATACTTTTTCTAACCTTTTTACAACCTATTTTTATTTGAATAACCAAGATTCTTCAAATTATTACTATGTTCAAGCAAAAAAATTTTATCTTGAAATTAAAGATAGTCTCGGAGTACAAAAACTTGATCTACAAAAAACAAACTTAAATATTGCCAATTCAGATATTCCTAAAAATAAATTGGATATTCAAAAATTAGAAAAACTTATTTCTGAACTAAAAGAGAAAAATATAAGTCCTATTTTAACTCAAACTTACCATAATTTATCAATAGCTTATGCTTCTGAAAAAAACTATGAAAAAGCTTATTCTAATTTTACTGAATTTTTTAAACTTTATGATTCTTTAAATAATCTAAAAACTTCTCAATATATTGACCAATTAGAAGCTCAGTACAATAATTCATATAAAGCAGAAAGAATCAAACTTTTAGAACAACAAAATCAAATAGAAATTTTAGAAAAAGAAAAAGTTAAAAATGCAAATTTTTGGTTAGCAATTATTGTTAGTTTTACATTGCTTATACTCTTGCTAACTTTTGTTTTAATTTACTATAAACAAAAAAATCAGAAAATCTTAAAACAAAAAAATCAAATTATTGAAAAATCATTGCAAGAAAAAGAACTTTTATTAAAAGAAATTCATCACCGAGTAAAAAATAACTTACAAATTATTTCTAGTTTATTAAATATTCAAGGGAAACAACAAAATATTAGTGCTGAAGAATTACTCAAACAAAGTAAAGATAGAATTTATGCAATGTCTGTAATCCATGAAAAACTCTATCAAACTCAAGATTTCCGTTCCATTGATTTAAAAGAATACTTAGAAGGTTTAAAAGATTATTTTAAAGAAACTTATGGGCTTGACTCAAAACAAATTCATATTGATTTACAATCCGAATCTATGACTATTGATATAGATAAAGTGGTTCCCTGCGGACTTTTAATCAATGAAATCATTTCAAACGCTATAAAATATGCTTTTGATTCTGTGGAAAATCAAAGAATTATATCTATTCACGCTAACCAAAAAGATAATTTTTGTATCTTAACTATTGGTGACAACGGCAAAGGTTTACCTCCAGATTTTCAACCTGAAAGAAAACAAACTTTAGGTTTTCGTTTGATTCTGGGACTAGTAAAACAAATTAAAGGTAATTTACAAATTCTTAATCAGGATGGTACAAAATTTAATATACAATTTCCATTATGAAATATGCTCATATTCATTTAGTTGTTAATCATTTTGCTTTATATTCTTGTTTTTTTTACGTAGGTATAAGATTATTCAAGAATTATCAAAAACATGACATAGAACCCAAAGTTGCTTTTTGGATACAAACGCTTTTTGCAATGATTATGTTAGTCCTAAACTTTTCAGGACACCAAACCGAGCATCAAGTTGCGACATACTTACAAGATACCGACGGCTCTTTTATGCATAATCATGAAGAATGGGGAGAACTTGCAGTAAAATTAGGCTTTATAAATGCTTTTATTCATGGCATAGCATTAAAATTTTCATGGGCAAAAAAACTTACTTGGGGAACTTTAATTTTGTTATTAATATCCCTTTTTATTGCTTCTTATTATGGTGGTCAATTAGCACATCCTGAAATAAGATAACTATTTTATTTTAAATTTGTGATTGTGATTGAGCCAGTTTTTAGTATAACAAGCTAATCAATTATGTTTCTTATTCAAATAATCTGAATTCATATTTTTTGTCTTGACTTTTCTCATTTTTTATTGTAAGTTTGCATAAAATTAATTTGTATGCTTAATTTAAAGAATTTTGTATTAGTTTGTTTATTTATTTTTGAATTTAATATCTTACAGGCTCAATTAGATACAATATGGACAAAAACTCTCGGAGGAACTCTCAATGAAGCCAATGGACTAACTCTACCCAACAATCTTGGCTCTCCTGGCGCCTCAATCTCTAAATATGGAAATTTTATTTTTGCTGCTTCTTCCTCTCAATCCAATGATGGAGATTTATTGCTTAACTATGGTGTTGAAGACATTTATGTAACTAAATTAAACTTACAAGGAGATACCCTCTGGACTAAAAGTTTTGGAGGAAATGATTATGAAAGAGCTTATAAAATTTTAGCTTTGAATGATGGAGGATGTGTTATTGCCGGTAGTACTACGTCTAATTCTAATGATTTTACCAATTCCAAAGGAAGTTCCGATGGCTTTTTACTAAAATTAGACGCAAATGGTGCTATAGTTTGGTTTAAAAGATACGGTGGCACTGACGCAGATTATTTGTATGACGTAATCTTAACTTCTGATGGTAACTTTTTAGCAGTCGGGGAAAGTATTTCTAGTAATGGAGATTTACAAGGAACAGGATTAGGTTTATCATGGATTATTAAAGTAAATCCTAACAATGGAAATCGTATTTGGAGTAAAACCTATTTAGGTCCAGATAGTAATTCACAAAACTATTTAGATAACTTTTTTAGAGTAATTGAACTTTCTGATGGTTCTGGATTTATTGCCGCAGGTTATACAAGCCCTAATTTCAATGACCCTAATTCTGATGATATTCACTATGAAAAAATTGATAACAATGGAAATGTCATATGGTCTAAAAAAGTAGGTTCTAATGGTGGTGATGCTATTGGAAATATTGTAGATGCTGGTAATGGTGAGTTTTATTTAATCGGAAGGCTTATGGGTACTGGCTCAATTGTCAGTAGCTATTATGGTGGAAATGGTGATGTCTGGATTATTAAATGTAACGCTCAGGGAAACGTTTTATGGAATAAAAATTATGGTGGAACTAACTGGGATTTTGCTTTTGACGCAAAAAAAGATTCTCTTGATAATTTGTATATCGGTGCATTTACTAGAAGTACAGATAACGACGCTGCGGGTGTAAGTTTTGGGTTACAGGATTTTTGGTTTCTTAAAACCGATTCTTCAGGTAATATTGTATGGAAATACCGTTGCGGTGGTTCCTTAAACGAAATCATTTTAGGAATTGAAGTTTTGAATGTTAATTCCGTAGTAGCAATTGGTAAATCTTTTTCCAATGATGGTTTTCTCAAATTGAACAACGGTGGATCCGATTTATGGATTGTAAGAGTTGATTCCGCTCAAAGTACAAATATTAATGCTGTAGCTTCCCAATCATTTAAAAATACTTCCGATATCTATCTTATTCCCTTAAATGAACAAAATTACCAATTAAAAAGCCAAGATTTAATGCAACATGTTCAAATTTTTGATTTACAAGGAAAATTACTTTACGAAAAAAATCTTAATTGTTATGAAACACAGTTTGAATGGTCGTATCCAAAAGGTATTTACATTTTAAATTTACAAACTAAAAATCAAAAAGTTGTAAAGAAATTTTTTCATTAATTTCTATTTTTTGCTGCATCTTAAAGAAGTTTAGATTTCTTTGATGATTTTTATTTTGTACTTATATTACTACAATATATGTGCTAATGCTAATCCCGCAAACTCTTGGAATAAAGCATCTTCGGGGTCAATTTGATAAGTATCTAAAACTTGGTTTTGTATTAAATTCTTTGCTGTCTCTAAATCTTGGATTTCAGCTAATTGGTCACAAAGTTTTTTTAGTGCATCTAAATCCCCTTTAAATAATTTTTGTGAATACTGAAACTGTTTGTTTAAGGGAATTTTCTTGATTTTAACTTCTTTTTTTAAGCTGCTTGTAGTGGGAGTAATGGGTTTTATAGTTTCTTTCATTAAAAGTTCTTTTTTTTGAGAGTTAGTTTGTTGAATAGATTGGGTTTGAACTACTGGTTGGTCAGTTTCTTTATGTTTATTTTCAATGACTTGATTTTCAATATTGTTCATGGAATTTCCTAACAATTCTTTTAGTTTTAATGAACGATATTTTTCAATACTTTCTCCAGAAAATCTTTCATAATTCATAATAGATTTTTGATAAAGCTCTTGAAACAATTCTTTTGAAATTTTTTCTAATTTATGGTTTTCTGCATATAATAAAATGCTCTGTAAAACAAAATCAAAATCATGAAAATAAGGAATGTATTCAGAAATCAATTGTACAGAAGCTTCATTTTTTGTTGCAAAGAAAAAATTTAAGAAAGAACTTAATGGTTCATTTAAAAGTTTTATGGCGTTAAAAACAGCTTTTTCTAAAAGAATTTTAAAATCTTTTTGTTCTATAAATATATGATTAGACAAAACATTTAAAAACTCATTGAGTGCATCTTTCACCTCAGGGTGTTGAAAATTAAAATAGGGGTGTTTTAATTTTTGTATTTGTAATTTCCAATCAATATAAATTTGAAATAACAAAAATCTATTAATTTGTTCATAAGAACAAAATCCAGCGATTTGTTTTCCATCTAAAAAAGCTTGAAATTTTACTTTTGAAAATAAATCATTACTTATTTGTTCTACCGAAGCGGTTAATTGATTTTCTGTTAGCATAATGAATCATGCAAAGGTAAATAAAAAAGTTTAAATTTAAAAGTTGATGGAAGGAATTTTGGTTTGAATTCAAAATTTTAGTAAAGATTAAGCGTGAGGGATGTGTAGGGTTTAGTACTGCCTTTTGCTGAGAAATTATGAGCAGGCAAAGGATTGTGATACCTAAAGTTCACCGAAATGCTGAAATGAACAGTGAAGCCCACTTCGTCAAGTTTAGTGTAAACGTAGCAACCCAACCCGCCGCAGATAGCGTAGCGATGCAAGGGACACACCCCAAAATACTAAAACTCTATTTTCTGCAAAATGTTTTCTAATTGGTTATCAGGTTTTTGGCAACTTCCTTTTTCACACAAATAAAAATTTGTTTCTTCTTGATATTTCCCTCTAAAAAGCGTGTAACTTAAACTTTGTTTTAAAGGAAATTTTAATAAAAATGGTTTGTAAAACTCTTGTTCTATTTTTTGAATGAATTTTTCATTTTCTTTTCCTGTGATTACCAATTCCTTTTCTCCATAAATCCAACGACATAATAACCAAGCCCAGTTCGCATGGGAACTAGGGTATTGTGTAATTAATGGTAAAAGTTGCAATAAAATGTTTTCTATCATTTGGGAATACTGAGGTTCATATTCAATATGGTATAAAGTCATTAACAAATTCATCATCATAGAATTAGAGGAAGGAATTACAGAATCATATAGCTCGGTTTTATTTACTAAAAGTTCATTAAATTCTTTGTTTGCAAATTGAAAAACTTGGCTTTTGTCGTCATAAAAATAGGTTTGAACGGTTTGAGTGATTTGAAAAACTTTTTTGAGGTATTGATCCTTACCTGTGGAAATAAAAAGTTCTAGAGCGGCGTGAGCTAATGTTACGTAGTCTTCTAAAAAAGCGTCAATTTTTGAAGTTCCATTTTTATAAGTACGATAATAAAACTCTTCATTTTTTTTCATATTGTTTTCAATGAATTGGAAAGTTAAAATGGATTTTTCTAGCCATTGAGGTTTCTCAAAAACACGTGAGGCATAAGCTAATGATTGTATAGTTAAGGCGTTCCATGAAAGTAGAATTTTATCGTCAGTTATGGGTCTTATTCTTTGATTTCTGATATGGAATAAAGTTTTTTTCCAATGATTAATTTTTTCATTTAAAATCTGTGTCGGAATATTTTTTTCTTTTGCAAGTTCTTCAAGGGTTTTAGATAAAAATAAGAGGTTGTAACCGTGTTCCCAATTACCAAGTTGATGAATGTTATAAATTTCTATAAATAAAGAAAAATCTTCTTGTAGAATTTCTTTTAATTCGAGAGTTGACCAGATATAAAATTTTCCTTCAATTCCTTCAGAATCAGCATCAATAGAGGAATAAAAAGCATTTTCGGTAGCGAGTAATTCATTAAATAAAAAATTTACAGTTTCATAAACGATGGTTTTAAAAAGGGGATTTTTAAATTTTTGATAAGCTTCTGAATAAAGCTGAATCAATTGAGCATTATCATAGAGCATTTTTTCAAAATGTGGTACTTTCCAATATTCATCCACAGAATACCTTGCAAAACCTCCTCCTATTTGGTCATAAATTCCACCTAAAGCCATTTTTTTTAAGGTGGTTAAAATAGCGTTATCAAGTTGTGGGTTTTGGATTTTAGTGCTTAATCTTGTCAAAAAAATCCAATTGATAGGAGTAGGGAATTTCGGAGCGGTTTTAAAACCACCTTCTTTAAAATCTATTTTATTTAAGAAATTTTGGAGGATTTCATGAATATGTTTTTCAGTAATTTCGGATTGACGTTTTAAGTTTTGAGTGGACTCAAAATTTTGGATACCTTTTAATACATTTCTTCCTACTTCTAAAGCTTTTTCTTGATTTTTATAAACATAATCATAAACTTTTTGTAGGGTATCTAACCAACGATTTTTAGGGACATAAGTAGCTCCAAAAATGGGAGTTCCATCAGGTAAACAAATACAATTTAAAGGCCAGCCTCCGTTACCGTTCATAAGTTGAATAGCATCCATATAAAAATGGTCAACATCGGGTCTTTCTTCTCTATCAACTTTGATATTTACAAAAAGTTCGTTCATTAATTTAGCAACCTCTGGGTCTTCAAAGCATTCTTTTTCCATAACATGGCACCAATGGCAAGCTGCATATCCTATACTCACCAATATCAATTTATTTTCTTGCTTGGCTTTTTCTAAAATTTCTTTTTTCCATGGGAACCATTGAACGGGATTATGAGCATGTTGTAACAAATAAGGACTTGTTTCGTGAATTAAAGCATTCATTTTATTATTTTTCTTTAAACAATGAATTCAGGGATTAAGTTGAAAAAAACTAAAAGTCCCAATTGATTAATTTTTCTATTACTGCAATATCCATGGTTTTTTCTGAATAGTTTTCGTTTAAAATTTTAGTTATCCAATATTCTGTTGCTAATGTCCAAGAATGATTATAGGAATTTTCAGATAAAACTGCAATTTTTACATATCCAATCAATTCAGAAAATAATTTTCTTATCCATAATTCATTAGGTTGAGAATTGCTCAAAGATTTTTTGAAATTAGCAATTAAAAGTTCTAATTTTTCTACGAGTTTAGGTTGATTCAAGTTTTTAATATTTTGGTGGGTATAATCTAAAATATCAAAAAGGGATTTAGATTTTGCGGCTGCTCTGTACATATCTAAAAACATAATATTACCAGCACCTTCCCAAATGGGGAGAACTAAGGCATCTCTCATCAATCTTGGAAGTGTGTTATCTTCTATGTATGCTATTCCGCCCATTAACTCCATAGATTTTTGAATTCCTTTAAAAGCATTATCCGCAGTAATGTATTTACAAATAGGAATTAAAATTCTACATAAAGATTGAGCATGCTCATTTCCATGATCCGCTAAATCTAAAAGTTCAACGGCTTTAAATGTAATCGCAAAATCAGCAAGCCATTCTGCCCCTAAATAATAAAAATCTTCTTGGATTAAAGCATGATTTAAAGCATCTTTCCCAAATAAACTACGAAAAGCTAAATGCTGCCATGCTTCTATGATAGCTCTTCTATGAGCTGCAATAGCAGCAACAGAATTATATAAACGAGAAAGATTAATCATTTCAGTCATTAACTTAAACCCTTCCCCTTCTTGACCTATCAATTCTGCTTCTGTATTATGAAAAATAATTTCTGCACTTGCCATTGACCGCACGCCTAATTTATCTTTTAAACGAACCACTTCTTTATAATTTTTATTTCCATCAGGTTTAAACTGTTTCAACAAAAACAAAGATAGACCTTTGGTTCCTTTAATTTCTGGATTAGTTCGAGCTAAAACCAATGCAATATCTGCATTAGCATTGCTACAAAACCATTTTTCGCCATTTAAAGCATATAAATTACCTTCTATTTTTTTTGCAGTTACTAAATTGGCTCCAACATCAGAACCACCAGATTTTTCAGTTAAGAACATAGCTCCTGTATAAAATTCTTTAGGATTATCGGTTCCTATGCGTGGTAAGAGTTCTTTTTGATGTTGAGTAGTTCCAAATTTATCAATTAAACGAGCCGCTCCGTCCGTCATACATAAAGGGCAAAAGATACCACATTCTGTCATGGAATATAAAAATCCTAATGCAAATCCTATTTTATGAGCATTTTTCTGATATTTTGAACGATATTGTTCATTCCATTTATATTGAAACATTTTAGAATGAACAGCAATATCCATTAAAGACCAATAAGCGGGATGAAATTCAATATCATCAAGGGTTTCACCGAGTGGAGTTCTTTTGATATGTACAGGTTGGAATTTATCTGCTAAATAAGATAGTCGGTTCATTTCATTAGCGGCTTTTTCGCCTGTAAAATCAAAATCTTTTTCTATATCACCATAAACTTCATTTAAAAGGGTTTTGAAATAATTTTGAAAGTGGTAATCTGAATGAAAAAAATTTTTACTTTTTTTAAATCCTTCTTTTAAAACTTGATTTTTCATGAAGCAAAAATATAAAAAAATTCGTTTAACTATAAGAGAGAGATTGGATATATACAAATAACAAAACTGATGAAAAGATTTTTCCAAAATTTAAGAATTCCTTTTATTTTTGCCTTTCTATAACTATCAATGGAATTAGTAAATAAAAGATACCAAATTCAAGGTTTGGATTTATTAGAACTTTCAGAGAAATATGGCACTCCACTTTATATTTACGATGCAGAAATTATACATCGTCAAATTCAAAGTTTAAGAAAAAGTTTTGAAAATGTAAAATTAAAGATAAAATACGCATGTAAAGCTTTGAATAATATTTCCATACTTAAACTTTTTAAGTACTATGGTACTGGATTAGATACGGTTTCTATTGAAGAAGTTCTTTTAGGATTAAAAGCAGGATTTCAACCTTCTGAAATTATTTATACTCCTAATTGTGTGGATTTTCATGAAATTAAACAAGCAGTGGAGTTAGGAGTAATGATTAATATTGACAATATCTCTATATTAGAACAATTTGGGCATGAATACAAAAATACAGTTCCTTGCTGTATTCGCTTAAATCCTCATATAATGGCAGGTGGTAATTACAAAATTTCTACGGGTCATATTGATTCCAAATTTGGAATTTCTATTTTACAAATGCGTCATTTACAAAGAATTATCAAAAATGATAATATTCAAGTAATCGGTTTGCACATGCACACAGGTTCTGATATTGTGGATATTGATGTTTTTTTAAGAGGTGCTGCCATCTTATTTGAAACAGCTATGGAATTTCCTAATTTACAATTCATTGATTTGGGAAGTGGTTTCAAAGTTCGATATAAAGAAGATGATTTAATCACTGACGTTCCTTTATTAGGAGAAAAATTAAGTAAAGTTTTTCAAGATTTTTGTAAACAATACGGTAAAGAATTAGAACTATGGTTTGAACCTGGTAAATATTTAGTAAGTGAATGTGGAATTTTATTAACCAAAGTAAATGTTGTAAAAACTACTCCTGCTACCGTGTTTGCTGGAGTAAATTCAGGTCTAAATCATTTAATACGCCCAATGATGTATGATGCTTACCATGAAATTATTAATTTAACTAATACCGAAGGACCTACAAGGCTTTATACAGTAGTTGGGTATATCTGCGAGACTGATACTTTTGGTTGGGATAGAAAAATTGATGAAATTATTGAAACAGATATTTTAGCTATTAAAAATGCGGGTGCTTATGGTTTCACGATGTCCTCTAATTATAATGCTCGATTAAGACCTCCCGAAGTACTGATTTTCAATGGAAAAGATTATTTAATCCGTGAAAAAGAAAAAATTGAGGATTTATTACGTAATCAAATAGAATTAGATTTTCAAAATCTATGAAATTAGCGATATTTGGTAAACCTACCCAAAAAACTGATTTACAAGCTATCCAGCAATTTTTTGATTATTTACATCATAAAAATGTCCCTCTTTTTATTCATGAAACTTACTTTCAGTTTTTGAAGGATAAGTTTTATTTAGAAAATCCCAATATTTTCTCAAAGATTATGGAGGTTACTCATTGTGATTATTTGTTTTGTTTTGGTGGTGATGGAACTATCATTGATGCAGTACATTTTATTGGGAATCATCATCTCCCGATTTTAGGGGTGAATGTGGGTAGATTAGGATTTTTAGCTAGTGCTAATTTACAAGATTTAACATCCATTACTGAACAGCTTTTACATAATGCGGGAATTATTGAAGAAAGAACCATGTTAGAAACTTTTACTGAACCCAATAAAATGGATAACATGGTTCCTTTTGCTTTAAATGAAGTTACTATTCACAAAAGCCAAACTATGGAAATGATTACTTTACACACTTATGTAAATGGGGAATTTTTAAATTCATATTGGTGTGATGGAGTAATGATTTCTACTTCTACGGGTTCAACTGCTTATTCATTAGCTTGCGGGGGTCCGATTATTATGCCAAGTTCAGGGGTATTTGTGATTACTCCTATTGCTCCTCACTCATTAACAGTTAGACCATTTATCATTCCTAATAACGTAGTAGTTTCTTTTGAGGTAGAATCCCGTTCGGGTACAGCTTTTTTGGCTTTAGATAATCGTACCATAGAAATAGATACTTCCGTAAATATTGCCATAAAAAAAGCCAAGCACTCCGCAAAATTTGTTTCTTTACCGGATAGGCATTACTTCAAAATATTAAGAACCCGTTTAAATTGGGGTTTAGATTCAAGAAATTAATTTTTTTAAAATTTTTCTGATAGATACTATTCAATATCACCGAGCAAAGGTCTTATTAATAAATCTTCAACTACGGTTGTTTGAGGCAGTTGGTAAATAGTGTATATTAATTCTGCTAAATCTTGAGATTGTATAAAACGGTGATTAGGTAAATCTACACCAGCCCAAGAATCGGTTAAAGTTGCGCCGGGTAAAACCCCAGTAACTCTAATATTATAAGGTTTAAGTTCCTCTCTTAAAAGTTTAGTAAAGCCCAATAAAGCAAATTTAGAGATACAATAAGAGCCTCCATTGATGTAAGGCTTTATGCTTGCAGTACTACAGATATTAAATAAACTACCTTTTTTTTGTTCCATAAACTTGGGAAGCAAAGTCCGCGTAAGATGATAAGCGGAATGCAAGTTTACGTTCAATAAATGTTCAAAAACACCCTCTTCTTCATTATGAATCTGACCCGGAATAAATTTTCCTGCATTATTTATAAGAATTTCTAATTCAGAATAATGATTTAGGATATAATCTCCCCATTCCATAACTTCTGATTTATGAGCTAAATTTACTTGATGAATATCAGCATCTGGAAATTCCTTCAAGAAATTTTGAATATTAAGAATGTTAGAGGAACAACCAATTAAATGAAATCCATTTTCATGAAATTTTTGGGCAATAGCCTTCCCAATTCCTTTTGTAATACCTGTAATAATGATATTTTTTTTCATAATCTTATACCCCAAACTAAAATATCGTCAATTTGTTCATATCCATGCATCCATTCTTCAAAACGATTTTGAATGATTTGTTTTTGTTTTTCTAAATCTAAAGAAGAAACAGCATCTAATAATTCTTTAAATTGTTTATTACGAAATCTTTTACCTTCTGTTCCGCCTATTTGATTAGGGATTCCGTCAGTAGTAAGATAAATACATTCACCGCCGTAGTATTCAATGGTATGAGTAGTAAAAATTCTAAACATTTCATCTTGAGCTCCACCAATTGCAAATTTATCACCAGCTATTTCTTCTAAGATTCCTCTACTAGCAATAAAAAGGCTATTAAATGCACCAGCAAACTTAAGGTTCTTTTGAATAGGGTCAATACATACTAAGGCGCAGTCCATACCCTCATGGGTTTCATTATCAGAGGTTTGGTTTTGTTTAAGTATAGCTTGAACACCTTTATGAAGTTGAGTTAAGATTTTTCCAGGATCTAAAATATTTTTATTTAAAACAATATCATTCAATAGGTTATATCCAATAACCGAAATTATAGCCGCTGGTACACCATGACCCGTGCAATCACAGGCTGCCGCTAAAATTTTTCCCTCTTTTTCTGCAATCCAAAAAAAATCTCCAGAAACTATATCTTTAGGCTTAAAGAAAATAAATGAATTAGGCAAAATATTTTTAACGTCATTTTCATTACTTAAAATGGCTTCTTGAATTCGCTGAGCATAGGTAATACTTTCTAAAATATCTTGATTTTTTTCTTCTAATTGTTTATTTGTGGATTCAATTTCTTTTAAAGCAAGTTCTAGACGTTCTTTTTGTCTTTGAATTTTATAATTAGCTTCGGCGAGTTCTGTATTTTTTAAACGGAAAATTTCTTTTTCTTTTTCGGATTTTTCTACATTAGCAGCAATTTTAATATTTTTAATAGTTTGTTCAGAAGAAAGTTGAATGGTTTCAGATTTAACTTTTTCAAATTGTTTATAAAAATCTAAGGCGGTTTTAAAATCTTTTTTATATTCAGCAATATTACTAAGGATTCTATAGGCATTAGACTCTAGGTGTTTCATACCGGTTTCTAAAGCAACTTTCAAGCATTTTTGTGCATAGTTTTGAGCATCTTCTAAATTATCGGCTTCAAAAGATAAAATAGCAAGTTGCAAGCAAGCAGTTCCGATTGTATCTTTATTATTGATGGGTTCTGCATAATGTAAACTTTGAAGAAAAGCTTTTAGAGATTCTGTATAGTTTCTTTTTTTTCTATAAATTTTTCCAATTTGAAGATAACCTCTAGCAACATTAGAATGGTCTTCTACTTTTTCGGCAATATCAATCGCTTTAAGTTGCCACTTCATAGCTTCTTCATAATGGTTTTGTTTATAAAAAATTTCTCCTAAAGTTTCATAAGCAACGGCTAATAAAGAAAATTCATTGAGTTTTTCAAATATAGGGATAGCTTTTTTTACATAATCAAAAGCTTGGTCATAATCAGTTAGAACCATAAAAACTTCGGCTAAATTATCATAGGCTATTCCTAAATCTCTTTCTAAGTTAATGGGAATACATCTATCCACACATTTTAAATACCAATGAATAGCATTTTCATGTTGCCCAATAGAAAAGTAAACTCTTCCTATATTACCAGATACTGCTGCTTGACCTGCTTCGTCATTGATTTCTTCATAGATTTTTAAGGCAGTTTGCAAGCATTCCATAGATTTTTCAAAAAAACCATAAACAATATTTACAATTCCAATATTTCTCCAAGAACGAGCAATTCTACTTAAATCGTTGATAGAAATCGATAATTCCAAGGCTTTTTTGGAAAGTTCTTCCATTAATGAAGTATTAGAAAAACGATGAATATAAGCCATGTCGTTTAGGTAATCAATTTGTTCTTTTGTATTTTGTAGATTTTCTAATTGCGCTAATACTTCTTTTAATTGCATAATAAAGCTTTACTGCAAAGTTAAACAACTTTTTTTCTCAAATCCTTTTTAATAAATATTTTTTTTAACATGTAATTCACATTAGTCTTGACTTTGTGGTTGATATAAAATTGAGCTTAATTTTTCTAATTTAAAATATTGATTTCCAATTTTTTGAAATTCAAATGTAGAAATTTTTTCAATATTTTCAATGATTTCTTTCATTTCTATTAAGCGACCATAGTCTAACCAGTTTTTTGCTTGGTTTTGCATTCTATTGAAACGGCTTTCATTTGATAAAACTAAATGTCCCAAGAATTGTTTTTTGATTTTTTCCAGCTTTGTTGGAGTAATTCCGTTTTCTATTAAATTTTTCAATTCTTTATAAATAAGTTTTTCTAATTTTTTGAAGTTATTAAAATCAAAACCTGCATAAATACCCCAAATCCCTGTATCTTGATAAGGAACAAAAAAGGAATTGATATGATAACATAAACCATGTTTTTCTCTGATATTTAGGTTCAGTAAATTATTCATTGTTTCGCCGCCTAGATAATGTATAAGTAATGAAAAAGGATAAAAATCTTGTGAAAAATAACTACATGCTTCTCCTCCTAAAATATAATGCCCTTGATTGATAGGCTTTTGTAATACTTTATGAAAAGGTTCGGAAATTTTGGGGGCTTGTCTTTTATATTTATTTTGGGGTATAGGAATTTGTTCTAAAAAGTTTTTACAATAGTTTTCTAAAAGATCTTTCCTAAAACTTCCTACAATACTTAAAACCAAATTGGGAGTAGTATAATGTTGATTACGAAATTGTGTTAAATCTTGAACACTTATACTTTCTAATGATTCTTTTGTACCTAATATCGGTAAACCTAAGGACTGGTTAGGGAAAATTAATTTTTCAAAGTCATCATAAATAGATTCTTCTGGTAAATCTGAGTACATGTCCATTTCTTCATATATTACTTGTTTTTCTTTAATAAATTCTTTTTCTGGGAAATTGGAATGAAAAACTATATCTGTAAGTAGGTCTAAAGATCTTTTTAGGTGTTGTTTAGTGGTGATGGTATGAAAACAAGTTTTTTCACGAGTAGTAAAAGCATTAATTTCTCCACCAACGGAATCAATGGAGTTAAGGATATGCCAAGGCTTTCTTTTTTTAGTGCCTTTAAAGACCATATGCTCAAATAAATGAGCAATACCATTTTGAGAAATTTGTTCATCACGTGTGCCTACGTTGGCAACAATTCCAGTTTGAACAATTAGAGAATTTTTTTCATTTTGAGAAATTACAGGTATACCATTGGACAAAATCCAAATTTCAGTAGTATCATTCATGAATGAATAAAACACCAAAATTAGCGATTAATTAATTTTTAGTTGGAATTTTCTAAAATTTTATCAAAAGAATTTTTAAATGTTAATTTTTGAGGCATGAACTCTAATATTTTTTGAGGATGTAACTTTTCAGGTAAGGCAATTTTGATGGGTTTATCAAATATGGGAATAATTATTTTCCTTCAGAATATTTATCTTTAGGTAAGTAGCCTACTAAAAGAGCTGCACAGCCGCTTCCAGAAGGGTAGTTTGCTTGAATGGTATATTGAGCAGTAGCCCCAAATTGAATATCCCAAAAATTACTTGTATCACTTTCGTTACTAAAAACTTGTTTACCATTAATATCAAAAATTTTGATAATTAAAGATTTACCATCATTAGATTTATTACATGAGGCGATTCTATAAACTAAATTGGAATTAAAAACCAATCGAATTTTTCCTACTTCATTTTCTACTAATTGAACCCTATAATATTGACCATTAGAATTAAAGGGCTTTAATTTTGGAAGGCAAGAGTTTGCTCTTTCATCACATTGAGCAAACAAATTCCATTCTGTTAATAAAATACAAGAATATATGATTAAAAAGAAAATTTTTTTCATTAGCGTAAAATAAATTTAGATTATTGAATTGCGAATTTTTTCAGTAATTTTAGATATTTTTTTGATATCAGAATTATTAAATTTTAATTTAGTTTGGTTTTCAATAACAGCTAGATTTTTTTCTTTTTTTAGTTCTGTTTTTTCGTAAGCATATGAAGCATGAATTTTATTATAAACAGCAAGAAGTTCCTTTAAATCTTTATAAATTTTATCTAATTCAGGTACTTTAGGAGAACTTTTAATCACTTCAATGATATCATTCAAAGAAAACTTTTGTTCAGCAATTAAAGTACCAATGGCTTTAGAAGGATTATTTTCCCAAATCTGGCAAGAAATATATAAAGCTTCAATCCAACCACCTACTAGCATCAATGCGATTAATTCTTCTTGTTGATTTTTTTTCAAATGAGAATGAACTTCTGTGAAGGAATCGGTAGTAATAGAAATCAAAGAATCTTGATTATTTTGGTTGTTTTCAAAACGTTGAATTAATGCGGGAGTAAAAATATAACCAATACCAATTTTATCTCCTAATTTTTGAACAGTTGAGAAGTATTTTAGTGCTTCTACATGTTTTTTATAAACATTTGTATAAGCTAAGTCAGCACCATAAACACCAATATTCAAAGCAATTTGAGCAGTAGTTTGATAAGAAGACACTTTAGAAACGGGATTCATATATTTATTATCAAACCTAGCACCAGTTTTTTCTAATAATAAAGCCGCTTGAACAGGTGAGGGAATACTGTAAATCATTTTCTCAATTTTTGCTTTATCTTTGGGTGATATTGTTATATTACTTTGGTCATTAGAAGTTTGTTCTTCGAGTTGAGTAGAGGTTTTTCCACCACAACTCCAAAGAAACATCAAAACAAGGATTCTAAGCCAACCTATTTTACTCATAAATAATTTTGTTCGCAAAATTAAAGAAATCCAATATTAATAACAATTTTTTTATTGTTGTTAGTAAATTAGAACCTGAATTTTGTTATGTGGAAAAACATTGCTATTTATTTAACAAAAAAAATTAATTTTGCACTTTGATAAAATGAAAATTCAAGAAATTTTAGCTACGAATGATGATGGAATACAAGCCAAAGGTTTACGTGCATTGGTTGATGCCGTTAGTGGTTTTGGTAATGTATCCATTATGGCTCCAGCATTTGGTAGAAGTGGTGCTTCACATGCTATTACCTTAGATAAACCTTTAAAAATTACGAAAGTAGCTTATGACCCTTTGAGAGAGGCTTATGCTTGTACAGGTACTCCCGTAGATTGTATAAAAATGGCAACAGGTGTCGTAGGTTTTAAACCTGATTTAGTGGTTTCTGGAATAAATCATGGTTCTAATTCTAGTGTTTCTGTTTTATATTCTGGTACTTTGGCTGCTGCCATGGAAGCTGCAATTCAAGGTTATCAATCCATTGCTTTTTCTTTAATGGATTTTGCTCCTGATGCTGATTTTACTCATTGTATCCCTATTATCCATAAAATTGTAAACTACGTTTTACAAAATCCCTTACCTCCTTTGTCATTGTTAAACGTAAATATTCCTAAATTACCTTTAAGCCAAATCAAAGGTATTAAAGTTACAAGACAATCCAAAGGTAGATTTATTGAAGAATTCGAAAAAAGAGTTGACCCGCACGGAAGGTCTTATTATTGGCTTTGTGGATACTTAGATTTAAAAGAAAATGGTGAATCCTTAGATTATGATGAATATTACTTGAAACAAGGTTATGTTTCTGTGATGCCTGTTCAATTAGATATGACTCATTACGAATTAAAAAATCGATTAGAAAAAATTCAATGGTAAACAATATGAAAAATATTTTTTGGGGGTTAGTTTTATTCTTTTTATTGAATACTAGTATTTTAAATGCTCAAGGTGATTTAAGAGAAAATAGTAAATCAGGGAGCAACAAATTCAGCTTTTCTACGGGAATTTGCTATGATTTTATACCGGTTTTTTTGGATGATAATATAACACCTGTTTTTACTGAACCTCTTGCCCAGTATGGTTTAGCTTTAAAAGGAAACTATGTTTTAATGCATAGTAATGATGTGATTTCTCTAAGCGGTGCTTCTGCAATGCATTTTGACTTTTTGCTCTCCAATTTGGGTTTTGGTACTTTATTAAGATTACCTGTTTATGGTTTATTTAGGGTTGGTAATAATGCAACACCTTTTAATAATCAAGTGATAGGTTTAGGTTTAGGTGGAGGTATAGCTCTCAATTATTTACTACAACCTTATGTAGATTTTTCGGGTAGAAGAGATAGAATTTCTCAAGTTTATGCTGCTCCAACCGTTATTGCTGAAATCAATTGGAAATCTCGTAGAATGGGTAATAACGGTTTTCAATTTTATTATAATCCCATAAATGCTAAAGGTTTTCTATCTGCAACAGCTGTAAATCCTATACCTATTAGAATAGGTGGTTTTGGTATGGGTTTATTTTATAGTTTCTAAGTATAAAATCTTATTTCTTATTTGGAATTGCTGTTATATCTTAGCAAAATAGTTAATTATCAACGACAATCCTTCGCTAGGGTTGGCTGATTAGACGAAGCTGTACCGAAGCTACTCAACGACCCGTTTCGCAATAACCGTAGAATTACCGAAGTCCATTTTTTATAAGAATTTTTGTAATAATAAAAAGAGGAGCACTAATGTCTCCTCTTCAATAATGTAAAACTATGAAAACAAATAAAAAAATTAAAACAAAAGACAATTGGTCTTTTATCAATTTGATGACAAAAATACAACAAATAAATTAATTTCGCAAGAGTTATTTTTAAAAATTTTGATTCCATTCATTAAATAGCTCATAATCAAGCTCATAAGTTTCTAAAAAAAATGAATTATCTAAACTATGATTTTTATTTTGCTGCTTAGGAGTTTTAGAATTAATGATTTGAAAATGCTTTTCGTGTTCAATATTCCATAGTGATTCCACAATCAAACCTTTATTCAGGAGTTCCAAAGCAGAGTTTTTATTTTGAGTAAAAACTATTAATCTTTCATGGCAATCGATAGGAATTTGGTTTAAAATTTCGTCATGAGTTTGCAAAAAATCATAAGGAATTTGTTTGTCTAAAAAATCTAATAGAGAATGAATATCATTTTCAAAATCTACTACCAAGTAAGTGCCAGAAATCCACTGTATAATGTCTTGATAGGTAGTTAAAGCAATTTTTTTTAAATTACCTTTTGCAAGAGCAAAAGAAATAAAATCTACATTTTCTGCGGCTGCAAAACGTGCGTCATGCAAATTGATGATATGATTAATTTTTATCATAGGAATTTAAGGACTAATAAAGTAGTGTCATCAGCAGGTTCAAAACCTTTTCTAAATTGATTATAAATAGAAACAGCATCATCAATTAATTGTTGTGAAGTATGAATAGGAGTATTTTTTAGATAATCTACAATGGGTTGTGTACCCAGAAGTTCTCCTTGTGGGTTTTCCTGTTCATTAAATCCATCTGTATAACAGAATAAAATATCACCTTCATAAAAGGGTAAATTTCCTACTTCAATTTTAGTAATAGGCATAATTCCTAAAGGAATACAACCATTTTCAAGATGAACAATTTTCTTTTTTAATAAAAATATTGGAGGATTATGACCTGCGTTAACGTAGCTAATAGATTTTTTTTTAAAATTTATAATTCCTAAAAATATGGTAACAAATTTTTCGCCATTAGTAAGTTCAAATAAACTTTTATTCAAGTGACCAACGATAGACTTTATGGAAGGTTTGGTTGTGCTTCTTGCGACATGTGCGTGAATATGAGCCTGTAAACTAGAAACTAATAAAGCAGAAGATATACCTTTACCAGAGACATCTGCTATGCAAAAAAATACTTCATCATCATTCATTTTAATAATATCAAAAAAATCACCACCAACTTTATAGTGAGCTTTAATGTAAGTAGCAATTTCTAATTGATGATGAACGGATAAATTTCTGGGTAATAAATGGCTTTGAATTTTTTCAGCTAATTCTAACTCTTGATTAATTTTTTGTTGTTTCATTTGATTTTCAAAGAGTTTTGCATTATCTAAAGCTATCACCAGAATAGTACCAACCGTTTCTATAAATATTAAATCATTCAGTTTTTCTTCTTCTGATTCAGCAAAATCAGCAATTAAAAACCAAGCAAAAGGAACTGAATTTCTTATAATAGGAATAATAAATTCAACTTTTTGAGAATCAAAAGGTTCAAAAGAAATTTTTTTTCCTTCTGTGATTTCTGAAATATCTTTTAAAAAATCAAAGTTAATTTCTGACTCCCATTTAAAACCAAAATTTTTTTCAATTTTGATTTTTTCGGTTATTTCATCGTACAATAGCAATGATAATTTTTTTACACCCAACTGAGCCCTAATGGTATTCATGACTATAATAATTAAATTGAGTGTGGGCATATTAGGTTGAGTGCAACGAACAATATCTAAAATAGCTTGGGACTCTTGTCTTTTGAGTTCAAGAAGCACGCTAGGGTCATTACTTTTATAGGCGTTGAAACTACTCATTTCTCTTTTAATTTTTGTATAAAACTTGCTTTTGACTCATTACCATTTTTAATTCTTTGAATATTTTCGCGATGAGTATAAACAATAAACAAAAATAAAAACGTTCCCGTTAAAAACAAAATATAATCAAATGGATAGTTTAACCAATAAGCAATAATTTGAAAAATTAAAAAACTTAAAGTTGCTAAAATTGAGCCTAAAGAAACGTATTCCCAAATCCATAAAACCACTAAAAAAACCAAAAGACATAAGAAAGTGTAAAGCGGAGCAATTGCTAACATCATACCTAATATAGAATTTACTCCTTTACCACCTTGAAAATTAGCAAATACAGGATATACATGCCCAATCACTGATACGATACCAAAAATTAATAAAATAACTGTATTGGGTAAATCTAAATGAATATCTAAAAAAATCGGTAATGAAGTCGCGAGATAGGATTTGAGAATATCTAATATTTGGGTAAAAAAGCCTGCTTTAAAACCAAAATTTCTATACATATTAGTACTACCAGCGTTTCCACTACCTAGAGTTCTTATATCGGTATGATAAAAATATTTACTAATCCATATTGCGAACGGTAGAGAACCCAGCAAATAAGACAATAAAAGTCCTAACCCAAACATTCAAATATTAAGGAAAATTTGCTTTAATGACTTGGATAAAATCTTCAGATTTTAAACTAGAACCACCTACTAATCCGCCATCAATACTAGGTTTTTCAAATAATGATTGTGCATTTTGAGTAGTTACTGAACCTCCATATAACAAAGGAATTTCATCAGCAACATCTTCATCATATTTATTGGCAATATATTTTCTAATAAAAGCATGAACTTCTTCTGCTTGTTCTGGGGTTGCATTTTTACCAGTACCAATAGCCCAGATAGGCTCGTAAGCAATGATTACTTGCTCTATTTGTTCAGAAGTTAAATGAAAAAGACCTTCTTTTAACTGTTTTTTGATTACATCAAAGGTTTTACCTTTTTCTCTTTGCTCTAAACTTTCTCCGACACAATAAATAGGAGTAATATTATGATTTAAAAGTTGTGTAACTTTTTGAGCTAAAACTTCATTTTTTTCTTTGAAATGAATTCTTCTTTCTGAATGACCTACAATACAATATTCAATACCCAAAGAAGCTAACATAGGTGCAGATAGCTCACCCGTAAAGGCACCGAACTCCTCATGATGAACATTTTGCGCAGCCAAATGTATATTTCTTTTTCCAACAATAAAATCTTTTAGAGGGTGTAAGTATGCAACGGGTGCAGCAATAACTACATAAGCATGAAAAGGTACGTTATTTGCTAATTCTTGTATTAAATCTTTAGATTGGTCTAAAGTTAAATTCATTTTCCAATTCCCTACTACTAGTTTTCTTGACATGTTTTTGCGATTTTATGATTACTCTTGCAAATTTAATAATATTTTCAACTATTTTCAAAATTTATATCCACATCATTTATCGCTAAATTTGTTGATAAAAACACATTCTTCACTATGATGGTTTTTGTATGTGAAATTTTTGTATTTTTTCATTCAGTTCCTCTAATGAAATCATGATTTCTTCTGCTGTAATTTGGGGATTCCATTGATTTTTTGATAATTTTCTAGTAATAAATTCTTTTTCAGAAAAATTTAAAAATTCATTTAATGTCGTAAATTTTTCATAAACTTCATGAATTTTAGAACTAAAACTATTCGCCAATACATACTTTTCTATATCTTTTGCGGTTATAGATTTATCACAAAAAATGACTAACCTTTCCATAGCATTTCTAAACTCACGGATGTTTCCCGTCCAATCTGGAATTTTTAATAACTCCAAAGCTTTACTTTCTATGGTCTTTAAGGGATAATTATATTCATCACAAATTTGTTGAATAAAATGCTCAGCTAACAAAGGAATATCCTCTTTCCTATCTTTTAGAGGAGGAATATTTAAAATTACAACACCCAATCTATGGTATAAATCTTCACGAAAATTTCCTAAAAGAATTTCTTTTTGCAAATCTTTATTGGTTGCCGCAATTACACGAACATTTATAGGTATTTCTTTTTCTCCACCCACTCGTGTAATTTTATTTTCTTGTAATGCTCTTAATACTTTAGCTTGAGCAGAAAGGGACATATCCCCAATTTCATCTAAAAAAAGCGTACCGCCATTAGCTTGTTCAAATTTACCTATTCTTTGTTTTATAGCTGATGTAAATGCACCTTTTTCATGACCAAATAATTCGGATTCAATCAGTTCGGAAGGAATTGCCGCACAATTTACTTCAATTAAAGGAGATTTATTTCTATTAGAATTTTCATGAATATATTTAGCAAAAAGTTCTTTCCCCGAACCATTAGGTCCTAAAATTAATACTCTTGCTTCTGTTGAAGCTACTTTTTGAGCAGTTTCTAAAAGATTTTGTAAAGATTCTGATTCACCGATTATAGAAGTAGATTTAGAAATTTTCTTTTTTAGGGTTTTGGCTTCTATTACTAACGATTTTTTTTCTAAAGCATTTCTTACAGAAACCAACAAACGATTCATATCGGGTGGTTTTTCTATATAATCAAAAGCACCTTTTTTGGTTGCCTCTACAGCCGTTTCTGTAGTCCCATGACCCGAAATCATAATAAACTGTATATCTTCACGATATTCCTTTGCCTTTTCTAAAACTTCTAAACCATCAATTCCAGGCATTTTTATATCACAAATCACCAAGTCGTAATGTTTGTTTTTAATTTTTTCTAAACCTTCTAAACCATCTTTTGCATCTTCCACTTGATAAGACTCATATTGCAAAATTTCATTTAAAATATTGCGAATACTACGTTCATCATCTATAATTAATATGCTTTGCATGATTGCAAAAATAATGTTTTTTAAAACGCTAAAAAATATTAGAAGAATTTTCTGAAAGATAATTTTGAGGGTTTCGCTGCGGTCGGATTGCTAGGTTTATATTGAGTTTGGCGCAGTGGGCTTCGCTGTTTGCTTCGGTATTTCGGTGAACTCAATGTATCACAAACCTTTGGCTGAGAAATATGAGCAGCCAAAGGCAGTTCCACCTCGTGGTCAATGAGTATTATCGTGTACCCTTCACTCACGCCTCGTTTGGAAATATCCCTTCCAATTTATTGCTTAATCAGTTTTTGAATAACATAACTTTTCTCATTTTGAATTTGAAGCATATACACTCCTGATGACCATGAACCTGTATCCAAAATAATTTTATCAGATACATTTAGATAACGAACGATTTCATTACCCAGTAAATCTATCACTTTCAAATCAAAAATCATATTATGAGGTAAATTCACTATCATTTGTTCATGGAAAGGATTGGGATAAATGTTTATTAAGGATTTCCAAGAAGGAGTATTGCTAACAGGAGCAACATAAATATTTTTAATAGCTGTATCAGAACCACAACCTCCTATAACTATCAATTGAATGGTATTATTACCCGAAGAATCATAAGTTACGGTATGAGGGCCAGCACCAGTAGCTGTTGAAGGCTGTGCATTTGCTCCAAAATCCCATAAATAAGTATATGCAGAGTTAATCACATCAGGTTGAACCACAAAACTTTGAGATTGTATAACCGTATCTCCTAAAACAATATTTACATTAGGTATTTGAGTATCAATCATAACGTTGATAGTATCCCTAATAACACAACCATTGTTTAAAGTTACATGAACCCAATAAGTTCCGGAACTGGTTACAGTAATAGAAGGAGTAACATCACCTGTTGACCATTCATAGGAAGAAGCATTAGGTAATAATGCGGTTAAGTTTGCGCTAAAGCATGCAGAGGTATCACTCGCCCAACCTAAATTCCCCTCTAAAATTGTAACCTGAACAGTATCTCGTAGTAAACAGCTTCCTTTGGTTACTTCAACCCAGTAAGTTCCAGAAGTAGTTACATTTAAATTTGGACTCGTTGCTCCTGTAGACCATAAATAACTATCCCCAGTTAAACTTGGAGTAAGTAAAAGAGGCGTTCCACAATTTACGGTAGTATCATTTCCTAAGGTCATTTCCGAGAAAAAGTTAACCTGAATAGTGTCTCTGCTTTCACAAAATCCTTGATATACACGAACTGAATAAGTTCCAGGTTCTTTTATTGTGAGAGAAGAAGTAGTATCACCTGTTGACCATTGATAAGAAGCGCCAGTTCCCAAACTTAATACTAATGAATCTCCGCAAGCTAATGTTGTATCGTTCCCTAAATTTACAGATGCACTATTTAATATGGTTACATTAATGGTATCTCTTTTTTTACAACCATTATTACCTGTAACTTCCACAAAATACTGACCTGAAGTAGTAATTTTATAAATTGGACCTACAAAACCTGTATTCCATACATATTGGTTAGGATTATTGATACCTGTAACTTGTGCATTCACAAATGCAGTATCACAAACCACTTGGTCAGGGCCTAAATTGACATTCGGTGATTGACCGACAATAGCCGTTATAGGTACAAAATTAGATTCGCAAGAATTGATAGTAATTACCCAATCATAAAAATAAAAATACCTTGCTACTTGATTAACGGTGTTTCCTGTAATTTCAAAGACGTTATTAATGGAATAGGGATATAATGCACCGGAGTTATTTTGGTAAAGTCTTAAACTTGCGGTTGAACCTACTAAATCTAAACGATAATTTGTACCGGGTGTAATTAAAAAGTTTAATGCTACTACATGCCTACCAGGTCCAGGAACATTATAATTCACTGTACTCAATATGGTATTGGAAGAATTTTTTAGGTTAATAACAGCTGTTCCAGCATTTTGACTATACAACACCACAGTATCTAAAGTAATCGTTCTATAAACATTGAAAGTGGTACCCGTGGTAAATGTACCTGTAAACTGACCTGTTCCTAGGGTAGTATCTGCAGGACCTACGTGGCTAGTTACTCGGTTTACTCCCTTCACAAAGTATGAAGTTGTTGAATAAATTACAGGAGTAGTAAATGTAGGACCCGTTCCAAGGACGGTTCCGTTAGGGGCATTATGCCAAGTATACTCAGCACCGGGTTCCGCATTTACACTTAAAACCGCTGAACCAGAATCACAAACTAATACATTTTGCCCTGTTATACTGGGAGTTTTTAATAAGGTAACAAATTTTAATAAGGTGTCATTTTCGTAGATACTATCTTGAGGGAACAAAGTAAAAGCACGAACATAATAAGTACCGGTTAAATTAGTGTTAAAGTTGGTAATGGTATGGGTTGCGGTAGCATTGGGAGCAATAGGACCGGGTATGGTAAAATTAATAATCTGGTTACCTGAACCAAAAACTACCACTCTTCCCGGAATATTGCTTTGTGAAGCTAAACCATAATTTTTTACAGTTACAATGATGGTATCATTAGTTTTTCCACAAGCAAAATCTAAGGGAAGGGTAATATCTGATACTCCTAAATCGGCTAATGGAGGGTTAAATTCATCAGCACCTATATCAGGCACAACACCCGGAGCCATGGGTCTAGTATCTCCGTCAATATCATCTGGAACAGAAGCCAATAAAATAGCAGAATCATTTAATTGAGAACGTCTTGCATGTAAATTAGTTTGATTATGGGCATAACCCGGATCGCCATGTTTAGAATTAGCATTAAAACCTCCTCCTCCAATATAATTTGAAGTGCTAAAATTAGAACCAATGAAAATAAAATTTGAAGAATTTTGCGTAAAATAGTTATTGTAATTTACTTGGGATACTATGGACGCATTATTAATGTAAAGTGCATAACCAGAAGTAGAACCAAAAACTGCAAAAGAGTTATTTCTTACATCAATTCCTGACCCCCCTGTAATTTCTAATGCTCTACCATTCAAATTGACTATACTCACGCTATTATGCCAAATATCTACAAATCTTGTATTGGTACCTATCAACTGAATTCCTCTTGCGTTAGAACTTGCAAATCCACCACCTACCATATTATTAACCATTCTTGCACGAATAGTAGGAGAACCGTTTTGAAAATTTCCATTATTCACTTTTATACCAATTTCTCTTGCACGTTGTATATCATTTTTTTCAATATTGTATAAATCCACTGTATTCAAATCAATTCCTATTGAGGTGCTAGCGGCATTACTTCTTAAATGAATTTTATTGTTAAGAATGTTTAAGGATTTTCCATTATTAATAGCAATACCTTTCATGTGAGAATTTAAAATTTGGTTGTTGGTAATATTCCCAATATCTAATAAAGGGGAAGTCTGACCATTATAAATAATTCCGTAATAACCACCATTGATGGTGCAATTATTGATATTAATATTTTGACCATGATTTCCTGGTGTTGAAAAATTGTTACCAATCACAGCAATACCTGCAAAATCTTCTAGTGTAGCTGTTTGATTCGTAATCACTCTACATTCATTAAAAGTAATATTAGAAGAAAGATTGGTTATTTTTACACCTACACCATAAGCAGAACCTGAAGCTAAAATACTTAAATTGTTAAAAGTAATAAATTGGCAACTATCAATGTTAAGGGTTGCAGTGTTGGTTGCTAATGAAGCGGAAAATTGCAATGTATCTTTATTAGTTGAACCATTAAAGGTTATAGTATTCGTAGAAGAACTTCCTTGTATTTTTAATAAATTTACTTGACCTACATAAGGGCTAAAACCTGGATTTACATTAAAAATCACTGGACAAGAAATACCTCCTAAATTTAAAGCTTCCGCAGCAGCTACAAAATTAGGAAAATCTGCTGAGGCTCCTCCTATTGTATAAGTACCACATAATGAAGGATATAATAGTTTCTCTAAAGTATCATTAGAAGTTTGTTGGTCTGTTTGACCATTAGGTTGTGAAGTCCATACTCTTAATAAATAACTACCAGAAGCAAAATTGTAATTTCCAATAGTGATATTATCTTGAAAATCCGTAGAAATTAGATTTCCTGTCCAATTGTAGGTGGTTTGAGGAACTCCGTTCACTGACCAATGAATATTACAACTTGTTAAAGTATTTAATCCTAAATTTCTGATAGTAACACGAACAGGATGTACTCCTCCATTAAATGGTGGCACAGGGTTATCAATGGATTCTAATGCTACATCATAATCATAAAGAGGAGAAAAAGTATATACATCATTATCCGCATTACTGGTTGTACCTACATCATTAAAACCAATAGTATTGGAATTATTAAAACAAACTGCTTTTGAATTGTCATATTGTACGCCAATAGTAGCAGATAAATTCCCACCTGTAAAGTTATTCATATCTACGATATAAATTTTATTAGTGGTTTCTTCTAAAACACAAGCCCAAGTTGCGACAGTAGGGCCAGTTCCTATTTCAAAGCCTGCCCATTTAATCCATAATTGACGATTGGGGGCAGAGCCAAAAACTTTATATCTAATCACTGATGTAGTAGGAGTAGGAGGGTCATAAGTAAATTCATCCCAAAACGCCGCTATAGTCATAGAGCCAATTTCTGATGAAGGTAAAACTGCATTATCATTTCCACTTAATGCACTCGGGGCTAATTCAAAAGAAATCAAACCATTTTGGCTTACATATAAATCGGTTACAGGTTGTGAATAAAATAAAAATGGAAAAGGAATACTTAAACCCGATGACCAAATATTAGATAATTGATTACCTGTAACCAAATTCGTCCAACCAGAAGTTGCGTTATCCGCTTCAGTATTTAACCCACCTGGATTACCTACATTTTGCTGAAAATTTATTGAATAACTTTGCGTATAGGCATGATGTTGAAAATATAGCCATAAAATACAAGCAAGGAATATTATTTTCGTGTAATTCATTCTTCAAAAAATAACACGCAAAATAATATATTTTCATGAATGAAGTATCATAAATTTTCATTTTTTTCTTTTCCCCTATGCAAAAATTTGTTTTATTGTTTATTTTTGAATTATACTTTTCAAATTCACCGAAAATTATATTTTTGTTTCAAAAGAATAAAGTAGTTCAAAAATTAACTTTTTGCATTGAAGATTAGTAAGATTGCTCATGATAATCAGTTTTCAAAATTCTAAAACCTGATATTTTTTTTTATGGTGATTTTATTTCTTCCTAATTCGACCCAGCCATCATCTTCTAATTGTTTTAAGAGCCTAGAAACTACTACTCTTGCAGTTGCTAATTCATTGGCTAATTGTTCATGAGAAACATTAATTACATTAGAGCCTTGTAAATCAGTTTTTTTCTTTAAAAGAAGGAGTAACCTTTCATCTACTTTTTTAAAAGTAATAGCATTGATTACTTCTAAAAGTTCTTCAAATCGTTTATGATAAAGTTTAAAAATATATTCTAAAAACTGTGGGTATTCTTTGATAAATAAAACTACTTTATTAATGGGCAGAAAATAAATATCTGCATCTTCCTCCACCTCTGCTCTCACTTTTGAAGTATCATTATGAATGCCACCCAAAAAAGACATAATACAACTTTCCCCTGCTTTTAAATAATATAACAAAATTTCTTTACCATCTTCATCGGTTCTTATCACACGGATAACACCACTGCCTATTATGGGGATAGAACCTATGGAAGCGTTTTCATTTAAAATAATTTCTCCCGATTTGAAGTGTTTTAAAATACTATTTTGAATAATTTGTTCTTTTAATTCAGGTGAAACTTTAAATTCAGGTAAATTTGGTTTTTCCATACTGCAAATATATAGAAATGCTTAATTACCCTAACCTACTAACAAAGTTTTTCCATAATAAAATTCCCACGAAATGACCATTTTTCGGGGAAAAGCGGTTGTTTCGATACGTTCGCTTCACTCACTACTCAACAACCGCATACTTAAGGAGTAGTCATTGAGTAGGCGCAGCTGTACCGCTTCACTCACTACTCAACAACCGCATATATACCTAATCTTTTAGATTGCTTCATTAACCGCTAATAATTAACTGATAAACCAATTTTTATTTGATTGTTCATAAACTCTATTAATTAAATTTAAATTTCTAAATCCCAATTTAAAGCTCTTTGAACAGCTTTATTCCATTTTTTCATTTGTTTTTGGGACCATTCAGAGCTTTTTGTAGGGAAAAATGATTTTTTGAGTTTCCAAACATTTTGAATATCGGATAATTTTTGATAGGCGCCTACGCCTAATCCAGCTAATAAAGCGGCACCTAAAGCCGTAGTTTCATGATTTTGAGGTTGTAAAATTTGTACTTGAGATAAATCTGCTTGGAACTGCATGAGTAATTCTTCTTGGCTGGCACCACCATCAACACGTAATTCTTTGATAGGAATATTGCTATCTTTAGACATTAGTTCAAGAACTTCTTGGGATTGAAAAGCCATACTTTCTATAGCCGCTCTAGATAAATGAGCTTTGGTACTTCCACGAGTCAAGCCGAGAATAGTTCCTCTTGCGGTGGGGTCCCATTGCGGGGCACCCAATCCAGCAAAAGCAGGTACTAAATAAACTCCTTCATTTTCTTGTAAAGTGCTTGCAAGTTTTGTTAATTCCCTAACATCTTTCACAATTCCTACTTCTTCTAACCACTGTATTGAAGCACCAGCACTAAAAATAGCCCCTTCCAAAGCGTAAGTAGTTTCTTCACCAATTTTCCAAGCAATAGTGGTTAATAATTGATATTGAGAAGGAAACGGTTGTATTCCAGTGTTCATTAAAATAAAACAACCCGTTCCATAGGTATTTTTGACCATGCCAGGCTCTAAACAAGCTTGCCCAAACGTTGCACTTTGTTGGTCCCCCACCACTGAATAAATAGGAATTTGTAAATCCTCATAAACACCATAAAAATCTACGGTATTTTTTACAATTGGAAAAAATTCTTCATAAGCATTTTCTATCCCAAAGATTTTTTTGAGTTCTAAATCCCATTGTAAATCATGGATATTAAAAAGCATGGTTCGAGAAGCATTAGTTACATCAGTAGCATGAACTTTTTTATTCGTAAAATTCCATACTAACCAAGTGTCTATTGTTCCCCATAATAATTTTTTTTCTTGAAATAATTTTTGAGCTTCGGGAATATTTTTTAAAATCCATTGAATTTTAGAAGCAGAAAAATAAGGGTTTATGATTAAACCGGTTTTGGATTGAATAAGAGGTTGTAAATTTTGTTGTTTGAGTTGTTCGCAGAAAGGGGTAGTTCTTCTATCTTGCCAAACGATTGCATTGTAAACAGGTTTTCCGGTTTCTTTATCCCAACAAACAATAGTTTCACGTTGATTGGTTATGCCTATACCAAAAATTTCATTAGGTTGAATTTGAGCTTTTTGAATAGCTTCATTTACCGCATGTTTTTGTGCTTCTAATACTTCTATAGGATTTTGTTCTACCCAACCCGTATTGGGATAAATCAACTCAAATTTTTTTCTTCCCATAGAAATAATATTTCCTGACAAATCAAAAACAATAGCACGAGCAGAGGAAGTGCCTTCATCAATGGATAATAAATACTTTTTTTGCATGATTTTTTGGCAAATATATAAAAGAAAAGAAATTACTGAAAAATATCTATTAAAACCTTGAAAATATAATCAAGTTCCTCATCTTTCAATGATGGGTATAATGGCAAACTGAATATTTTTTCTTTGATACTCTCACAGTTTGGATAGTCAGAAGCTTGAAAACCTATTTTTTTATAATAGCTAAATTCATAAATGGGTTTAAAATGGATACTAGGTTGAATACCGTTTTCTATCAAAAAATTGAGAATTTCTGAACGACTTTTAGAGGTTTCATTTTTTACAATCATCAAATGCCACGCACTTTCTGAATTAGATAATGGCATAACAGGTTTCAAATATGGAAAATTTTTAAAAAAATCTAAATATTTTTGAACGATATTTTTTCTTTTTTGATGAAAATCATCAATTTTAGATAATTGCACTCGTCCAATAGCGGCAACAATATCATTCATGTTCATTTTATAGCCCGGAAAAACTATATCATACTGTTTAAAACTATTATTTTCTTGACGTTTAACAGGCTCTAAGTCAAAACCATGATTTCTTAAAGAACGCCATAATTTTTCGTATTGAGTATGATTGGAAATCATCATTCCGCCTTCTGCTGTAGTTATATTTTTATTAGCATAAAAACTAAAAGCACCACCCAAACCAAAAGTTCCTATTGGTTGATGTTCATAAGTGGCTTCAATAGCATGTGCACAATCTTCTATTAAAGCTATTTCATGCTGATTTGCCCATTCCATGATAGGTTTCATATCACAAGGATGCCCCGCTACATGAACCACAATAATAGCTTTCGTTTTAGAGGTTGTTTTTTCTTTGATAGATTGAACATCAATGTTTAAGGTGTTGGGGTTAATATCTGCAAATACTAATTTTGCACCATGATGTAATACCACATTCGCAGTTGCTGCAAATGTTAATGGTGTGGTTATTACCTCATCACCTCGTTGTAAATTCAATGCACTTAATAACAAAAATAATGCAGATGTGCCAGAATTTAATCCAACTGCTAATAACGATTTCTTATATTCTGCTAATTCTTCTTCAAATGATGAACATTCCTTTCCCGTAGTAATCCATCCAGATTGTAAAACCTTTTTAACTGCCTCTATTTCTTCTTCATTAAAACTATAACGATGGAATGGAATTTGCATAATTTAGAACTGCAAAATTAAATTTTTTATTGAGAATTCCTTTGAATATTTTCAATGTACTAGAATTTCTCTGTAAATAAAATTTATAATGTTTAAAATCAATAATTTAGACCATCAATTATAACATTTTTTTTAGAATTTATAGATTTTTTTAGAAATAAAATATTGACTTATTCAAAATATGATTATTTTTGCAACAAATTCTTTACAAAAATGAAAAAGATTGTATTTTCAGTTTTAACATTAGCATTCAGTGCTACATTTAGTTTTGCTCAATTAGGACAAAAATTACAAAGAGGAAATGTTCAAATCATGCAAGTAAAAGAACAAAATCTTGCTTTCAAAACTCAAGATGATACTACACTTAGAGACCATTATATGCGTTGCGCGGGTACTGGTAAATTAGTTTTATATGGTTATATTAACGGTGGTTATATTTCAGGAACATGTGCTACTATTTATCAGAGCGGTTTTGATTTAGATTTTACGGAGCAAGCACAATTCTTCAATTATTCGGGTTCTCATACCGTAACCGATGTAATGATTTGGTGGGGTGCAAAAGAAGTTATTGGATTAGATGATGATTTTGAAGTGAAAATTTATGGCGGCCGAAATGTGGTAGATAATGCTAACATTCCCCCATTAGGATCTCAGGGCTTCAATTCTGGTCAAGTTACAGCAGGTACACAAACCAATTTTTTTAGTAATATTATCACTTTTGCTACACCCGTTGCTTTTACGGATTCTTTCTTAGTGAGTGTAGTTTGTAA
>CALLMJ010000089.1 GCA_938006875.1 uncultured Bacteroidia bacterium | reverse complement strand
AGAAAAGGAGGTATGGGACTACCAACTATCGTTTCTATTGCATTTTTTATCGTTTTTTATGTATTGTTGAGTTACGGAAAAAAAATGTCCAGAGATGATGTTTTATCGGCATTTATGGGTGCGTCTTTACCTGCTTTGGTGATGATTCCTATGGCTATTTTTATCACTATCCAAGCAAGTTCTGATTCTAAACTTTTTGATTTACAAGTTTGGAAATTGTATTTTTCAAAAATTTTTAAATTTTAAAAAATAAGATTAAATTAAATAGTGTTCAGAACCGTCCTCTAATTCCACCTTAGTTTTAACGTCACACGATAGATGGAAAACAAATCCACTTCACTGTTATTTCTAGGACTTTCATTTCCAGAATAAAAGAGATAAGAGTTTTGGCGGTATCTAAGTCCTGCATCAAACCTTTAAAAACCACATCGTATAAGGGATTAGCAATTTGAATGAGCATATTTGCAAATATAGGAAAAAATTCAATTCTAACACCTTGAAATTAATTTCACGCAATGAAAATTGACTAATTCTTATTGTAAGAAATTCTTACAACCATTTAAAAAAATAAAAAATTATTTCCATGTATCCATAAATTTATTTGCTGAAAACGATTTATTTATCCCATGATGAACAAAATTTTGTTTTGATTATAACTAATTGTAATGAATTAAATTATGTATGAGATAGCGACATTTTGAAACCTATCAACAAAAGTTTATAGTTTGATTTATCTAAATCTTGAAAATTTATTTTCTACAGGATAGTCATGATTATTCTAATGACCGGTCATTGAGTAGGCGTTGCCGTATTGAAATGACCATGTTTCGAAGAAAAGCGGTAGTTTCGGTACGTTCGCTTTCCTCACTACTCAACAACCGCATATATACCTATGGACTGGTCATTGAGTAGGCTTAGCTGTATCGAAATGACCATGTTTCGGGGAAAATCGGTTATTTCGGTAGGTTCGCTTCACTCACTACTTAACAACCAAATGAATACATAAGGAGTGGTCATTGAGTAGGCACAGACGTACTGATGGTCATTGAGTAATCGCAGATATACCGAAAGTCATTGAGTAGTCGCAGCCAAACATAATAAAAGGGGTACTTCCAAATGAAATCTTATATTCCTCACAATTTTTTTATACATTTAATCGTTTATGGAAAAAATCTTTTCAGTTTGTATCGCAAAATTTTTTAATTTAGCGGTTTGAAAAATTTAGTTATTTTCATAAATTATCAATTTTAATTCTATAAAAAATTGAAACGCGTCATTTACTTATCAGGAATAGGGATATTTTTATTGCTTTTTTTTGCTCATATAGATAAAACTTTGAAAGGAAAAGATTTCAAAGAATGGGATAAGAGTTTTCGTTTTTTTGATGAAGATAGTAATGCAAGAAAAAGAAATTTAAGTCACCAAAGGAAAGATAATATCGGAGATATTACAACCAAACCCGATGAATCCCCTATTTATATCAAACAACCTTCAAACGTAGAAACTGTTATTGAATTAGCACCCGATTTATCTGGCTATTATGTATACGAAAAAGTAGGTGGAAAAAATGTGAAACCTCCTACCTTTATCCCGATGGATGAATTTGAAAAATGGTATTCAGAAAAAAAACAAAGGGAATATTTTAGAGAAAAATCTCAAAATACTTCCGGTGGGCAAATTGTAGGTTCTTTGGTACCTAAATTAAATGTAAATAGTAGCCTTTTTAAGGATATTTTTGGTTCAGGTGTTGTAGATATAAAACCCAACGGATCAGTTTTATTGGATTTTGCGGTTAGAACCAATCGTATGAAAAATCCTAATCTTTCATTAAGACAACAAAGAAATACCAGTTTTAACTTTGACCAACAAATTCAATTAAACGTTGTGGGTAAAATTGGGGAAAAATTAAAACTTAATACCAACTGGGATACCAAATCACAATTCAATTTTGAAAACCGATTTAAAATTGGTTATCAAGGTATGGAAGATGATATAGTAAAATCAGTAGAAGCAGGGAATGTAAGTTTGCCTTTAAAAGGGTCATTAATTTCTGGCGGGCAAAATTTATTTGGGATTAAAGTGGGAATGCAATTTGGACCTTTGTTTGTCACAACTATTGCTTCACAACAAAAAGGTAAAACAACGGAAATCGTAGCAAAAGGTGGTGCTCAGCAAAGTCAATTTGAAAAAAAAGCTGGTGAGTATGATGAACAAAGGCATTTTTTCTTATCTCATTATTTTCGTTCAAGATATGAAGAAGCTTTAGCAAACTTACCCGTAATTGCTTCGCCAATTAATATCACACGTGTAGAAGTTTGGGTAACTAATCGTTCCAATTCAGCAATGACCAATAATAGAACCGCAGTGGGTTTTGTGGATTTGGCAGAAAATGATACTGCAAGAGGCGGGGTTTTTTATAACCCAAATATATTAGCTACTTTTAAACCCAATTCTTTAGCAGATAATGGTGCAAATATTCTTTATGACAATATCAAAGATGATGATGAAGTAAGAGAAAGAAATACCTCCGTTACTACCTTAGAAAATCGTTACTCGTTAAAAAATGGGGAAGATTTTGAACTCATTGAAAATATGAAAAGATTAAATGAAACAGAATATACTTTTCATCCTCAATTGGGTTATATTTCTTTAAACTCTCGTTTACAACAAAATGATGTATTGTTTGTTGCTTATGAATACACAGTTGCAGGTTCTCAACAAGTTTTTAGGGTCGGTGAATTTTCTTTAGATAAACCTTCTAATCCTAGAAACTCTAATGTTTTATTTTTGAAAATGTTAAAACCATCGTCTGTTCGTCCTGTTTTAAATAATAAACCTTATCCTACATGGGATTTGATGATGAAAAACATTTACAATATTGGTGGTTTTAATTTAAAGCCTGATAATTTTCGTTTGGATATTGTTTATGAATCTACTGATGGTACTGGTGATATTAACTATTTACCCACTTCTGATGTAAAAAATATTCCTTTAATTCAAGTTTTTAATTTGGATAAATTGCGTAATAACAATGAGTTAGGTGCTGATAACCAATTTGATTTTATTCCTAATATAACGATTATACCGAATAAAGGGTTAATTATTTTTCCTGTTTTAGAGCCATTCGGCAACCATTTAGAAAAAAAGTTTAATGGAAATTTAGGAGATATTCAACAATATTCCTTTGCTCCACTTTATAGAAGAACACAAGTTGATGCGATACAATTTTATCCACAGTTGAACCGTTTTAAATTTAAAGGTACTTACCAATCCGCAATGGGTTCAGAAATTAATTTGAATGCTGTTCAAATTGCTCCGGGAAGTATCAAAGTAACCTCAGGCGGCGCTCAATTAACTGAAAATGTGGATTATACAGTGGATTATAATGTGGGCAAAGTCAATATAATTAATCCCGGTATTTTAACGTCAGGTCAAGAGATTAGAGTAACTTTTGAAACTAATACACTTTTTAATATAGACCAAAAAACTATGGTCGGTACTCGTTTAGATTATAGAGTAAGCAAGGATATTCAATTAGGAGGCACCATCTTACACCTTAATGAAAGACCGCTCATTAACAAAATTAATATGAATGAAGAGCCTCTTTCCAATACCATTTGGGGTTTAGATGCAGCTGTTAAAAAAGATTCTCGTTTTATTACAACGCTTTTAGATAAACTTCCTTTAATTAATACTAAAGAAATGTCAAGTATTACATTTAATGGGGAATTTGCACAAATGATACCTGGGCATCCACGTCAAATTAGTACAAAAGAAGAAAAAGGAATTTCTTATATAGATGATTTTGAAGGTACCCGTTCTGTTGTGGATATGATGGGGGAAATTGAATGGAAAATTGCTTCCAGACCTTATAGCTTAAGTCCTGATAATGATACTGCAACGAGTGAATTAGCTTCAGGATATAGAAGAGCTAAACTTGCTTGGTATAGAATTGACCCCGTTTATTATGACCAACCCCGAGAATTCGGTTATGATAATCAATCCCCTTCATTAAATGACCATTATGCTCGTCGTGTTACTCCTAATGAAGTATTTAAAAAAATTACTACCACCGCTGGAACCAATGTATTAAGAACTTTAGATATTCGTTATTTTCCTGACCAAAGAGGCTTTTATAATTACCAAGTCAATTCTGCAAAGGTTGGTCCTGATGGTAGATTTTTAAATCCGAAAGAAAATTGGGCTGGAATTATGCGTAGAACTTCTGGTAATACTGATTTTGAAGCTGCTAATTTTGAGTTTATCGAATTTTGGGTCATGGACCCTTTTATTAAAAATCCTAATCATACAGGAGTGGATATGTACTTCAATTTAGGGAAGGTTTCCGAAGATGTATTAAATGATAATAGACGTGCTTATGAAAATGGTTTAGGGCTTGGAAACCAATCGCAAACTATATGGGGTAATGTTCCTGATATTAATATGCCTACCAATGCTTTTGATAATAGCCAAGATTTAAGAAAAATTCAAGATGTAGGACTAGATGGTTTAGCGGATACAGAAGAAAGAACCTTTAGACAAGAATTTTTAACGCAAATTCAAAATACAGTTACTGACCCTACCGCTTATAATACTCTTCAACAAGACCCCAGTTCCGATAATTATCAATTCCATAGAGATTTACCGCAAGGTACTTTTTTACCAGAACGCTACTTAAAACATAATGGTCAAGATGGAAATTCTCCGATTAATGCTCCTGGAGAAACTATTTCCAAAGCCTCTACCGTCATCCCTGATATTGAAGATTTGAATTTAGATGGTACATTGAACACGACAGAATCTTACTATGAATACAAAATTCGTTTACAGCCTAATCAAATGAATATAGGGCAAAATTATATTGTGGATAAAGTAGTGAGTGAAGTAAAATTAGAAAATGGAAGAACAGAAAATATTACTTGGTATCAATTTCGTTTACCTTTAAGAGTAGGAACTCCTATTAATGGTATCCAAGATTTTAAAGCTATTGACTTTATCAGGATGTATTTTACCAATGCAACAGAAGAAATCTTTTTAAGATTTGCACGTTTACAGTTAGTTGCAACACAATGGAGAAGTTTTAGAGAGTATTTAGGTCCTGATGGTCCTACAACCTTGCCAGAACCAGACCCTAATAATACCTTTTTTGAAATTGGAACTATCAATATAGAAGATAACGGAGACCGTTACGTAATGCCTCCAAGAATCCAAAGACAAGCTGTACCCGGAGCAATTGGTACTGGCATTTTACAAAATGAACAATCTTTAGTTTTAAGAACTTGTAATTTACAAGAAGGAGATGCTCGTGGAACCTTCAAAATTGTAAATTTTGATATGAGAAACTATAAAAACCTCAAAATGTGGATTCATGCTATCCCTAATTTCGCAGGATCAGTTCCTCCTAATTTTAATAATTGCGGTGAATTAAAAGTATTTTTAAGACTTGGTACAGATTTAACCAATAACTATTATGAGTATGAAATGCCTGTATGCCCTTCTAATCCCAATTCTACTGACCAAATGGAAGTATGGAAAAATGAAATGGTCGTGAGCCTTAGCCAATTAAATTTAACCAAACAAAAAAGAAACGACCTTTTCAATCAAGGTTTAATCACTTATAACGATTTGTATTCATACTTCAACGAACTTGGGCATAAAATCACGGTAATTGGAAATCCTCAATTGAGTAATGTAAAAAGTATCATGGTGGGGGTAAGAAACCCCGAAGATAATGGTTTACCTCAATGCGTGGAAGTTTGGGTAAATGAATTAAGAGCCACCGATTTTGATGAATTCCCTGGTTACGCTGCAAATGGTAGAATGAATTTGAAATTAGCTGATATTGCTAACGTTTCTTTATCTGGTCAAAGAATGACTCCCGGCTTTGGTTCTATTGAAAAAAAATTAAATGAACGTACTCGTGAAGATTTAAGACAATATGACATCACTGGGAATGTACAATTAGGAAAATTTATTCCTAAAAAAATCGGATTAGATTTACCCATGTATTTTACTTATGGTGAACGTTTAGTTACTCCGCAATTTAATCCGCTTGACCCTGACATTAAAGCAAAAGATGCTATAGCTGCTCAACCTACTGAGAATCGAAAAACAGAACTTCAACAAGCCTTTGAAGATTATACCCGTAATCGTAGCATTTCCTTTAATAATGTACGTAAATTAAAAGCACAAGGCAAAAAGAAAACTCATTTATGGGATATCTCTAATTTTACAGGTACTTTTGGCTATACAGAACAATTCCATAGAAGTTCAACTATTAGTAACCGTACTACAAAACAATGGATTGCTGGCTTAGATTATACTTATAATTTCCAAAGTAAACCCTTTGAACCTTTTAAAGGTGCTAAAAAGAAAAACATTATTACTGCATTTAATATTAATTTTTTACCTAAAACCATTTCCATGCGTATTGACGCCATTAGAAAATACGAAGAAAACCAATTAAGAACACTCTTGGGACGTGCTCCAATAGCTCCAACCTACAACCAAAACTTTTTAGTCAATAGAACTTACAATATACAGTGGGATATATTCAAAAGTCTGGGTATCAATTATTCTGCTACCAATCAAGCAAGGGTAGATGAACCTCAAGGTCCAATAGATACTCAAGAGAAAAAGGATAGTTTATGGAATAATTTTTTTAGTTACGGTAAAGACCCAGCTAATAACCGGTTTAGAACCATCAATATGGGTCGAAATTTACAATTTCAACAGAATTTGAACATTCAGTATAGACTGCCTTTTAGTTATATTAAGCCTTTAAATTGGATTACTACTACCACAAGCTATCAAGCTACCTATTTATGGCAAACCGCAGCCATTCAAAACCAATCTTTGGGAAATACCGTTTCTAATTCTCGTAATATACAAGTAAACAGCCAATTGAATATGGCTCAGTTGTATAAAAAATTTCCATTTATTCAAAAATGGTTAAAACCTATTCCTAAAAAAAATATTATTTCAAAGACCGATTCTTCAAGAAAAGAAGATGATGACGCTTATGTAGGTTTAGCAAGAATTGGTAAATTTATTGGTAATATGATTTTTAGTATTCAAACCATAGATATAAATTACAGCAGAAATCAACAAACCCTTTTACCTGGTTATATGCCTCAAACAGACAATTTTGGGTTAGATTTTGGTTATAGAGATTCTTTAGGAAGAACCCATTTGGCTCCGGGCTTACCTTTTATGTTAGGTTATCAACCTAAAAACCCAAAAGAATTTTTGGAACAGATGGCACAGCAAGGCTTTTTATCTAATGATCCTCGGTTAGCTCAAAAATTTTTATATACAGATAACCAACAACTTACTGCGAGAACTGCTTTTTCAGTATTCAAAGGTTTTAAAGTTAATTTAACATTAAATCGTTCACAATCAGAAAATTATTCTCAATTGTATTCAAGACCAGAAGCTGGAGCAGAGTTTACTCATTCCAATGAAATTATGAATGGTAATTATAGTTCCTCTTTTATTGGTTTAAGAACCATTTTTAATTCTAATAAAGCGTTTGCTAATTTTGATAATTACAGAAGAACCATTTCCAGAAGATTAAGCCAAGCTAACCCAAGGTATGGAACATTAGGCTCATTAGCTACAGAAACCAATAGAGGATTTTATAACGGATATAATGGTAATTCTCAAGATGTTTTGATTCCTGCATTTTTGGCTGCTTATAGCGGTAAAAATCCTGAAAGAGTGAAACTTTCTCCTTTCAGTAATATTCCTTTACCCAACTGGGACGTAAACTATAATGGTTTATCGGATTTGGATTTCTTAAAAGATATTTTTAAAACTGTTACCTTAACTCATGCTTATAGAAGTACTTACTCTTTAAATTACATGTCTAATATTTCTGCAATTGACAGTGATAGAGATGGATTTGCGGAAAATACTTTTGATAATGGTGTAGGGGAAGATATTTTTGGTAATCCTTTACAATTGCAAAATTTTTATTCAGTTTATAATATTCAAGCGATTTCAATCACAGAAGCTTTTGCTCCATTAGTAGGTTTAAATTTTGCATGGAAAAATGGTTTAACTACAACCGTTGATTTCAAAAAATCCCGTAATTTAACTTTTAATGTAGGCGCTTTGCAGGTTAGTGAAATGATTAATAACGAATTAACCTTAAATTTTAATTGGAGAAAAGAAGGTTTACAATCCCCTATTAATTTATTTGGTAAAGAGTTGAATTTAAAAAATAATATTACTTTCCGCTTTGAGGTTACATTTAGAGGAATTAAATCTCAAAATAGACGTTTAGATGCAACTACACCACCAGAACCTACTGGAGGGAATAATTCTTTCACTATTAAACCCTCTATTGATTATATGTTAAATACTCGCTTAACTGCAAGAGCATATTACGAATATAACCGAAACAGACCTGTATTAAATACTTCATTTCCATCTTCTTTTAGTGCATTTGGAGTACAGTTTAGATTTAGTTTGAATTAAGAAACATGTTAAAAGTAGAAAACTTATCCAAAATATATGGCAATCAAATTGCTGTTAATCAATTAAATTTTGAAATTCAGAAAGGTGAAATTGTAGGTTTTTTAGGACCTAACGGAGCAGGAAAATCTTCTACTATGAAAATGATTACTTGTTTTTTGCCACCTTCCTCTGGTAATGTAATCATAGATAGGAAATATTCAATTTTAGACCACCCCATTGAAGTAAAAAAACGAATTGGGTATTTACCTGAACATAACCCCCTTTATACAGATATGTACATAAAAGAATTTTTATTGTTTATCGCAAATATTTATCAAATCCCCAAAAATGAACAAGAAAAAAGAGTTCATGAAATGATTGAAATTACAGGTTTAACCCTAGAAAAACATAAAAAAATTGGGCAATTATCTAAAGGATACAAACAAAGAGTAGGTTTAGCTCAAGCTCTAATTCATGATCCTCATATTTTAATTTTAGATGAACCTACAACAGGTTTGGACCCTAACCAAATTGTTGAAATTAGAAACTTAATATTAGAATTAGGAAAATCAAAAACTATAGTTTTTTCTTCTCATATTTTATCGGAAGTTGAAGCAATTGCTGATAGAATTATGATTATTCATAAAGGAAATTTGTTAGTTGATGATAGCAAAGATAATTTACAAAATCAAGCCAAATCTGAAAATATTTATCGTTTAGAAGTAGAAAAAGAAGGTTTAAACCTTGAAAATATAAAATTATTGGAAGGATTTATTTCTGTAAATAAAGTTTCAGAAACTGAATTTTTTCTTAAATCTGACAAAAATTTAGATCTTAGAAAAACTCTTTTTGAAATTTGTAATCAACAAGATAATCCCATTTTATCCTTAAATAAAGAAAGCATGAGTTTAGAAGCCATCTTTAAAAAAATGACTAACAATTAAATAACAGAAAAGAATTTTTACTTTTTTTGTTTGTTATTCAAATAAAAGCATTATTTTTGCGACACTCTAAAAAAATACAAAGGTGACAAAGGCAGATATTATTAACGAAATTGCAAAGAAAACCGGGTTAGATAAAGGTGATGTAACTAACACTGTTGAGGCATTTATAAGAGTAATGAAAAACTCAATGACCGATGGTGAAAACATTTATATCAGAGGCTTTGGTAGTTTTATCATTAAAAAAAGAGCAAAAAAAATTGCTAGAATTATCTCTCAAGATAAACCTATTGTTATTGATGAACACTATATTCCTAGTTTCAAACCCGCTAAAATTTTCGTTAACAGAGTAAAGGAAAGTTCTAAAGTTAAAGAAAAATACGTTGCACAAGAAGAAAAAAAAGACAAAAGAAAAACTAAAACTAAAAAGTAATTTCTAATGAGCAATTCAATAAACTTGCATACAAAACATTTTGTAGTGATAGGATTATCACTCATGGTTTTTATGAGCTTATTGTTTGTAGACAGAACTTCACTTAAATCTTCTAAATCTAATACTGTTCAAAATGTTTCCGATAACAGAAACTCAAAACTTATATTAGGTTCTGTGGAAGAAACTACTCAAAAAGAATTTGAACAATTGGAAAATAAATTAAAAAATGAAGATTTACCTTCCAAAAAATTAGATATTCTCAACCAATTAGTAAGTTTAGCATTGAATAAAAATCTCTTAGATTATGCTATTCATTATCAAAAACAATTGGTAGAACTCAATAATGACCCATCTAATCTATCTAAATTGGGAGATTTAGCTTTACTAAGTTTAGATAACTTGAAATTAGATTCAATCCAATATGTTTCTTATCATAATATAGCTTATGAAAGTTTTGAACAACTTTCTCAAAAAGATAGTGAAAATAATATTTGGAAAGTGAAATTGGCTATTTTGAAAGTAAAAAGTAAAAATAGCAACAAAATTATGGAGGGAATAAGAGATTTAGTAGAAATTACTCAAAAAAATGAAAATCATTTTGAAGCAAATTATTATTTGGGTTATTTTTCATTGGAAAGTAATCAACCAGATAAGGCTCTGAAAAGATTTGAGAAATGTTTAAAATTACAACCTCAAAATGCTGATGTTTTATTTGGCTTAGGGGAAACATATCAACTGCTTAACCAAAAAGATGAAGCAATTAAGCATTATGAATTAGCTTTAAAGTACTCCAATAGTGAAGTACAAAAATCAAAAATTAAAACCAAATTAGAATTGTTTAACCATTAAAATATAGAGAGATATGCCTTGTGGAAGAAAGAGAAAAAGACACAAAATTGCAACACACAAACGTAAAAAAAGATTAAGAAAAAATAGACACAAAAAGAAAAAATAATTTGTGTTTATGAAAATGAACTATTTTCTTGTATTTAAAACCTATTTGTCGTGGAAAATGAATTAGTAATAAGCAGCAACGAAGAAGGTTTAAGAATAGCTATATTAGAGGACAAGAAAATAGCGGAATTACATTTTGAAAAAAAAGATAACGAATTTGCGGTAGGTGATATTTATTTAGGTAAGGTAAAAAGAATTTTACCTAGCTTAAATGCCGCATTTGTAGATATTGGTTTTTCTAAAGATGCTTTTATTCATTATCCAGATTTAGGACCTAGTTTTGCAAGTTTGAATAAGTATGTAAAATCAGCAATTTCTAGTGAAAAAAATGTTGGTTTACTTAATGATTTTACATTATTACCAGATATTGAAAAAAATGGGAATATTTCTGATGTATTAAAGCCAGGTCAAGTTATCTTAGTACAAATTTTAAAGGAAGCTATTTCTACTAAAGGTCCTCGTTTGACTTGCAATATTTCTTTTGCTGGTCAATATTCTGTACTAATACCCTTTAATAATGAAGTTTCTGTTTCTAGAAAATTTAAAAGTTTAGAAACTAAGAAAAAAATCAAACAGCTTGTTGATTCTATAAGACCTAAAAACATGGGGGTAATTATTAGAACTGCTGCTGAAAACGTTGAATTAGACAAAATTCGTGAAGAATTGGAGATGTTAAAACAACGCTGGTTAGAAATGTCCAGTCATTTACCTAAGGCAATTACACCAGTAAAAGTTTTAAGCGAAATGAATAGAACTGCAACTATTCTTAGAGATATGCTAAGTGTAGGCTTTAGTTCTATTTATACGGATGATAAAGTATTATTTTCAGAGTTACAGCATTATTTATCTGTAAATCAACCTGATAATTTAAAAAATTTAAAGTTATTTACACCTAAGTCGGGTTTATTTGAGCATCTTGGTATTGAAAAACAAATTAAATTATCTTTTGGGAAAGTTATTAATTTAACGGGTGGTGCTTATATTATAATTGAACATACAGAAGCTCTTCATGTTATTGATGTGAATAGCGGTAGTTCAAAAAAATCAGAAGAAACTCCTGAGGAATTAGCTTTAAGAATAAATTTAGAAGCTGCTGTTGAAATTGCCCGTCAATTGCGGTTAAGAGATATGGGGGGAATAATCGTTATTGATTTTATTGACCAAAAAAAATTTGAAAATAAACGTAAAATTTATTTGAAATTAAAGTCTGAAATGCAGCGGGACAAAGCAAAGCATTCAATTTTACCTTTGAGCAAATTTGGTTTAATTCAAATGACTAGACAAAGAGTACGTCCTGAGGTAGTCATACAAACTCAAGAAGATTGCCCTACTTGTGGTGGTACTGGTAAAATTCAACCCACTATATTAATTTCAGATGATATTGAAAAAAATTTAGACCATATACTTAGGCAATCTAAACCCAAAAAATTAACTGTTGTGATGCACCCATATTTAGCCGCTTTTTTTCAAAATGGTTGGTACTCTAAACAAATTCAATGGTTTTTGAAGTATTTTAAATGGGTTTCTATTATTTCAGATTCTTCATTTCCTATTCATCATGTGAAATTTTTAAATGAGAATCAAGAAGAAATTAAGTTTGAAAGTTAAAAGGGAATTAAAGTTTTTAAATTTTCGTATGCGTGAGGTATGCTTTGTGCACAATTTGGTACTGTATTTTCATGCTGTGTTTATTAAAGCAGAAAAAGGATTGTGGTTTACTGAGTTCACCGAAATGCTGAAACTAAGAGAACCCCAAAGCAGCCCAATCCACAACGGAGTAAGGGATAGGCCCAAATATTTATTTTTTAATCTATGGCAATTATTGGATTAGAAGGAATGATATTTCATTCTAAACATGGTGTTTTTCCTGAAGAGGAAGTCCTTGGGGCACGTTATGAAGTAGATGCTTTTATTACTACTTCCATTCAAAAATCAGGCATTTCAGATCAACTTGCTGATACTATTGATTATTCTAAGATTTATCAATTGATAGAAAAAAAAATGCAAGAACGTTATAAGTTATTAGAATTTTTAGCTTACCAATTAGCTCATGAAATATTAAAATCAGACCAAAGAATTCAAAATGTTAAAATTAAAATTGCCAAATTACATCCTCCTTTGGGTGGCTTGTGCAATGCTACATCTGTAGAATATTCTACTGATGAAAGTGATTTTTCTTGATTTTTTGATTTATTAAGCTGAAAATTTTACGGTTATTTTTAAAATTTTATTTTATTGGTATATTTTCGCTAGTGCCGTCCTTTTTCCAAATTCTAATGAATTGTGGATATATTAAAAATGAGTCTATTTCATTACTTTGTATATTTCTTGGCAAATCTTGAAGAGTTAAAAGCCTATTTTTCTTAAAATCAAACACAAATGGTTGAAAAATTTTAGTCACTGAAAGTCCTATCTCTTTTTGTTCCAAATAGAAAAAGGATAGTATACTGTCTTGATTATAAACAACTTCAATGGATTTTATCCAAGTTCTGTTTAAACTATCTACAGAGTTTACTTTCTTTGATTTTTTCATTTCTTCTTCAAATTGGTCTTTATATTGAAGTATTTCTTCAGACATTTTTTGATAGATGCTATCACTGTTCCATAAGATTTGATGAAAAAAAAGTTTAGATAAATGAGACTGAAAATTTTTTTGAAGAGTATCTTTGGTAGATAGATAAGTATGATGAACCAAGAGTTTGGGTTTAGGTTCATAGATATAATTTTCAGATTTACCGGATAATTTTAAACTGTAAAGATGGATAGCGATGGATTTATCATTATGAATGCTTCCTAATAAAACATTTTCATAATTTTTTGCTAGTGCACACTTGATTTCATCTTGCATAAAATAACCTTTTAATGTATCAACAAAATGGCTATCTATATTATAAACACTTGCAATGAAAGAACCTGTAACATCTATTTTTCCAATAAAGTCAAAATAGGATTTGTTTTTAGGAATATAAAAATTTCCTTTTATTTCAGAGCCATAACAATTTATTAAAAAAAAATATTCTAATTGATCTTTGAAGCCAATCAATTTATAATTTTTTGTATAAGGATACGCAGATTCTTCATTAGAAATACTAATTTCCTTTAAATTTTGAATTACATTTTGATGGGGATGTTTTTTACAACTCAAAATAAAACACACATAAAACAAAAAAACTATAAAAGATTTCATTTTTTGTGTTGTCGAGTAATCATTTGAGGATTAGAGTATTCTAATTTAAGCATACGAATATCCTCATCTATTGTTTTGATTATATTAGGGTTAGTTAAATCATAAAAACCTCTAATTCTTAAATCTTTATCAACCAAAACTGCCATCTCAGAATGAGTGATACCAAATTCTTTTCCAGAACCCGAAACATCTAAAGGTAAAAAGTAACCTTTAGTGGCGATTTCAACTATTTGGTTTTGTTCTGCGGTTAGAAATTTCCAGTAATAAGGATTAGCTTGATATTTTTCTGCATATTCTTTTAAAACTGGGAGTGAATCTCTTTTGGGATCAACAGAAATAGAAACAAGTTTTACATCAGAATATTTTAAGATTTTTTCTTGTAGTTGCTGAAAATTCTTAGACATTTTAGGGCAGATTCCATTACATGTTGTAAAAATAAAATCAGCAACATGAATATAACCTTTCAAAGAATCTGAACCATAGGGCTGATTCAGTTGATTGATAAATGTAAAATTCGGTAGTTGATGATATATCGTATCACCATTATCATTTAAGGATTTGGGTCCTAAAATTGGTAAAGTATGAAATTGATTTTTACCCAAAAAATGTAATACAAACAAAACGATTGCCGGAACAATAATAATTAATGCACCAACAATCGCTTTAAACTTTGAATGAATACTACTCAATGTTATTTAAGGAATGTCCAAAGATTTAATGTAGAACCTTCGTAAGCTAAAATGATTAATAATAGAATAATAAAAGCAAAAGGAATAATAATGGTTGCTTTAAAATTTGAGAATTCAAATTTTAAGTGCATAAAATAAGCCATAATTCCGTAAGCTTTTACGATAGTTAAAACCACGAATAAAATATTTTTGATGGTTTTCATATTTTCGCCCATAGAGAAAGCTATAATAAACTCAATAGCTGTAACTACTGATAAAAACAAAAAAACTTTCCATATTTCTTTTTTACCAAATTTAGCGTCTTGTGCCATAATTATTTTTGATTGATTGAAGATTAAACTAAATAAAAGAATGTAAATACAAATACCCAAACTAAATCAACGAAGTGCCAATATAACCCTACTTTTTCTACTAATTCATAAGGGTCATGTTCGCCAGCTTGTACTCTACGATCAAAGTATCCCGTATGAAGTAATATAAAAACAATAATATTTAGAATTACGCCTGATGTTACGTGGGCACCATGGAATCCTGTAATAGTAAAAAATAATTGCCCAAAAACAGCTGGACCATGAGGATTACCATAAATGGTTGTACCGCCGTGAATTAAGTGTGTCCATTCCCATGCTTGGCAAGCTAAAAAAGCGATACCTCCGAGAATTGTTAATATCATGTAATTACTCACTTCTTTTTTAGAATTTCTATGACCTGCTTCTACTGCTAAAACCATAGTAACAGAAGAAAAAATAAGAATAAAAGTCATTAAACCAACAAAAACAAGAGGTAGATGAGCATCGCCCATGAAAGGAAATGCATGGAAAACCTCCTCCGGATTTGCCCATTTTGGGGAACCAATTCTCAATAATCCATAAGATATTAATAGTCCTGAAAAAGTAAACGCATCTGATACTATGAAAAACCACATCATAATTTTTCCATAGCTTGCACCTAATGGCTTTACATCTTCTCCACCACCCCAAAGGTTTTGATTAGTTACTGCTGCTTGATTTGCCATATTTCATTTGTTATGCCGCAAATTTATTTACATATTTTCTTTTCACAAAAAAAAAATAAAAAAACTCGCTAAACTTTTGGTATTTATCTTCTTAAAAAAAGTTTTTTTGTTGTTGATTTTCAAGAGATTCTTGATTTTGGGGTTTACAAGCAAATAAACCCACTACAAAAACGATTAACATGAGCTTTTCATTATGTGATTTTTAAAAATTGCTGATAACAGTTAAAGTAAAACCGTTTGAAGCAGGTACATTTCTACATACTCCGCCTACACAAAAAATACCTGCACGCTGCCTTCCATAAGATAAAATTATACGATTATTTTTAAAATTTCTACCTAAAGAACCAAAAAAGTAATGTATACGCTTTTTCTCATCTGGATTCCCATAATTGAACTGGTCCATTACTGCAAAAAACCAGGTTGGAGAGATGGTATATTCTACTAACCCCATAGCCCAAGAACCTTCATCTTGCTTGGTATGAAGAATTTGCATTTCTGTTCTAATAGTATGCTTGGGTTTAATTTTATATTGAATTTCTGCAATTCCTATATGAGCATGTATCACACCGTAACCACTTAATCCTTGAATTACATCTTTATCATAAAAGAAATTGAGGTAATTCAAATTGATTTTGAGTTTTTCTGTTAAACGTTTGGTAATTTCTATATTATAATCATGAAAGAATTTACGTTTCCCAATTTTAAAAAATGGACTTTCGTACCCAATATAAGGAATAATTTGAGAAGTATCAATACTATGAACAACAGAAGCATTAAGGGTCAAGTCCATACCATATTTACCACCTAAAGCAGTTTCTTTTTTAAATTTATAAGTTATTTCACCTTGGAAAGCCATTTCTCCATTGGGTTGGGAGGCATACGGATAAATCGTAGCGGCGAGGGTGTAAGTATGTTGTTTGGTTAGAGCAGGTAAAAAATTAATCATTAAGTTGTTACCTGTTTCGGTTCTATCCGAACGAAAGTTTAAATTATCTGTTCTTTTGGCTGATAATGAAACTCCAAGTCCTGAACGAGCGTAATTTAAAGTAGTTAATAAACAATTTCCATTTTTGTAAATAAAATTATTGACTGTAGATGGGTCGTTATCTTTGTGCATATATTCAGTTTCAAAAGAAAAATCAACATAAGAAATACTTAAACGGCTTGCCCAAGCACCAACATTTTCTGGTAGAATATAAACGGGGTCTTCATCTTTTTGATATTTGGAGACAAAACTACCACCCAATCGAATTTGTAATTTACTTTCCATCATCAAGGAATCTAGCATTTCATTGATATTGATTTCCCCATCTACACCACGTACTATACCCGTACTTTTTGAAAAAAACAATCGTTGTTTTCCTACTAAACCTTTCATATAAATGCCTTTAAAAGGTTGTAATTTTACACGAAAACCATCAAAAACATTATCATAACCCAATCCTCTTTCTTCGTAGGTTCTCAAAATCATTCCTGAACCAAACTGTTCATAAAAATTTCCTGCTGTAATTTCAAGATGTTCATCGGTGTATGTAACATAACGATAAGGAATACCTTCCCCGCGATAGCGTTGGTCAAAACCTAATAAAGGATATTGATAAGATTCATAGCGAACTCCTGAAGAAAATTTTCCTCTGCGGTATAATAAATTCGCAAAACCAGCAGCACGCATTTTCTCGGGTACAGGCGGAGCCCCAATTAAACTGTCTTTGTTATAATATTGTGCATCTAACTGAAAATTACCGCGTATCTCTCCTAAATCAACTTTTTTTTCTTGGCTGAAAATTTGAAAAAAACTACTAAAGAACAATATCAAAAAAATATTTTTTTTCACCTACAAAATGTTTAAATTGCAAATTTATAAAAAAACCTAAAAGTAAAATGAATGACACAAAATATTCGTTTGCTGAAAGCTACCGAAATCACTTCGCATTGCTCAAAGGTTTTCCTCTTGAATAATGAAGAAAGTTTTAATTTTGCTTTCCAAGCCATAATTGTAAAATTTACTTATTACTAAAATAAAAATTCTTGATTTTTTTCGTTGATAAAGAAAAAGTTTAAAAAGTTAGATTCACTGTCAAAGATTTTGTTGTAAATTAGTGCCAAAATTAGATGCCTTAATGATGGGGAAAAAACATTATATAGCTTTATTGCTGATTTTGAATTCATTAACTATACTTGCTCAAAACTTTCCAACAGCAAATCAATGGTGGATACCTAATCAAACCTATTTAAAGTTCCGTTTGGCAAAAACAGGTATTTATCGATTAAATGCGTTAGATTTAAATTTACCTTCTAATGCTAATCCCAATAATTTGCACATGATGTTTAAAGGGCGGGAAATTCCTATTTATGTCCAAAATGGAGGAAATCCATCGGTGCTGGATGGTAACGATTTCATAGAATTTTATGGTCAAAGATGGGATGGAGAAGATGAGAAATTATTATATAGAAATCCATTTTTAAATTTTGTGGATCCAGAACAACAACCTAATGCCCAATTTAGCCTTTTTACAGATACTTCATCATATTTTTTAACTTGGAATAATCAACCGGGATTAAGATACCAAAATTTCTTTGAACAAAACTATTCTAATTACCCCACTCAAACCCACATGTTGTTTACTTCTCGTGTTGATTACACCACTAACTATTATGTAGGTGCAAGAGGAGCTTATTACAATGAAAATACGAATTACATAACTGGAGAAGGTTATATTGGAGGAGTTTTTAATTCCACCAGAAACCAATCTATACCTACTCCGAATAGGTTTACGAGTTCAACTAACCCTGTAAGAGCTCAAGTGCGATTAACGGGAGTTTCTGATGGTCAGCATATTATTCGTGTAGAAATGGGAAATGCTAATACAAATTATTCTACGCAAAATATTTATATCAAAACTCTTGATGTCATAGGAAATATCAATGATGTTTCTAGTCCTACCACTAATGTAAGAATTATTCCTAGTGGACTTACATTCAATGGAACCCCAGAAAATAACGCTTTATGTTGGATTTCTATTACCTATGACAGAACGTTTACCTTAAATGGTGATAGCAGTTTGGGTTTTCAATGGGTTAATACAGCTGCTGGAAAGTCTACATTTGAATTTAATGGAGCTACCATTAACGGTAACGAAGAGATTGTTTTGTATGATTTGTCCACTTATACAAGAATTGTAGGAACGGGTTCTGGAAACATAGCAAGATTTGTGGTTCCTAAACTCACTGCTGACACTGTAAACTTCTTTTATTCAACACGTTCAGGAATGGGAACTTTAGCAGATTCTTCAATAATTTTAACTCCTCATAATTATGTTAATTTGTCAGACCCTAATTCGGGTGCTGAGTTTATTATTATTACTAATAAACGTTTATTATCTTCTGCACAAGAATATGCTACTTATAGAGATACTAATACCGTAAATCGTTTTTCAACAAAAGTAGTTGTGAATGAGCAAATTTATGATGAATTTGGTTATGGTGCACCCACTCCTCTAGCAATTAAACGTTTTATAATGACCGCTTTGCAAAATTGGTCTATTAAACCTAAATATGTTTTTCTTTGGGGAAAAGGCTTACATGACATAAGAGGAACTAGAAGAACTCAAGTATTAACTTGGGGTCAGCCTGCTTGTGATTTTGAATTTGTTTCCAATTTTAAAATGGATACAGTGGATAATTTTATTCATGTACCTATTGGAAGAATTAATGTCAATAATGATGTTCAAGGTATTGCATACTTAGAAAAAATTAACGAATATGAACATACAGAGTTCCAACCATGGATGAAAAATGGTCTTCATCTAGGAGGTGGGCAAAACTTGAATGAACAAAATGCTATACGCTATTATTTAGAAGGCATTTATGAACCGATTTTTGAAGGTTCCCCTTTTGCGGGAAATATATTTTATCATCAAAAAAGTACAGGTGCTGTTATTGGTCCCAACACTATTGATATTAAAAATACTATTAACAATGGAGTAAGTTTAATTACATTTTTTGGTCATTCTTCCGCTAATATATATGACATAGAAATTGATTCTGCTCATAATTATCTGAATTATTCGAAATATCCTTTTATGGTTGCTTTGGGATGTTATTCCGGGAATTTTGCGATTTATGGTAATTCATTTGGTGAACACTTTACGTTAGAACCTAAAAGAGGTTGTATAGGATACTTATCATCCGCTGGTGCTGGTTATTTAACTCCATTGGGTGAAGAAACCCGCTTTTTTTACGAAATTGCATATCGAGATAGTCTGGGTTCTGCGATAGGAAATATAATAAAAGAAAAATTTTGGCGTATTGAAAACACTTATCCCAACAATCAAACTTTTACTAATCATTCAAAAACTACCAATTTGCAATGCGACCCTGCACTCAAATTATATGCACCGAAATTACCGGATTTGGCTATATCTCAACAAGATATTTCTTTTATTCCTAATGATTTAACTGCTCAAACAACACAATTTAAAATTCAAGTAGTTGTTAATAATTATGGTTTAGCTTTAGCACCTACTGATAGTTTTAATTTATCTATCAAACAAACTATTCTTCAAACAGGACAAACTTTAAATCACAATATTACCAGAATGTGGGGAACTATTAGTAAAGATACTGCTATTGTAGATATTACAATCCCGTCAGGTGTGGATATGGCGGGTCCTAATATGTTTGAAATTTTTGTAGATTCTGGTTTAGAAATTACTGAATCCAATGAAAATAATAATATAGTTCGTTTAGAAAAATTTATTTATTCAAAACTCCCAGTTTGTATTTTCCCGACTGAATTTGCAGTAATCAATAAAGATACTGTAATATTAAAAGCCTCTACCTATAGTGTAACAGTAACACCCACAAATTACGAATTTGAAGTAGATACCGTTTGGGAGTTTAATTCTCCTATGTATAGACGTTCTGGAATTATTCAAGGAACTTCTTTTTATGCTGAATGGAAAGTTCCCTATACTTTAACAGATAGTACGGTTTATTATTGGAGAGTAAGATTACCCGATGAGTCAGAAGCACAAAATGTTTTCTGTTTATCCTCCTTTAAATACATTAAAGGTCCCAAAGAAGGTTGGGCTCAAAGTAGACCCCCTCAATTTTTTGATAACCCTACCCAGAAAGTATTTATGGATAAAATCCAAAGACAATGGCAATTTGCACCTATTAAATCACGTATTCGCGCAGAAATTGCTCCAGGTGGTGTAAGAAATTTATACCAAGATGGTAACTGGCTTACTTCTCTCAATTTATATAGTAAAAATGGTGTCATTTATACAATTTTTAATAAAAACTCTTTAAAGCCTATTACTTTTAATTTGGATTATTTTTATCATGAATATTTAACTTATCCTAGTGCACCCAGCCAAATGGCGACAGTGATTCAAAACATGAGGCAAGGAGATTATATTTTAATTTATTTCACGGGTGCTGGTGGAAATTCGCAAATTGAAACTTGGAACGCTTCACAAATACAAGCTTTATATTCTATTGGTTGTTCTAATCAAATTCAACAACTCGGACAAGGAAAAAACTTTGTAGTTCTTGGACGCAAAGGTGCTCCTATGGGCTCTGCCATTGAACGTTATGGAGACCCTATCGGTGTAGAGTTAGAAGGATTTATGTATGGTAATGAATATAAAGGCCAAATAACTACCAAAATTATAGGTCCTTCTAATGAATGGAATGACTTAATTTGGGACTGGTATCAACTTGAATCTGCTAATACCGATGAAATTAAAGTCAATTTATATGGTAGAAATTTTCAGGGTCTAGAAACTTTATTGCTTTCTAATTTAAGTAGAGGTACTTATGATTTAAGAAATATTAATGCTCAACAGTATCCTTTACTACGTTTAGAAGCTATTGTAAAAGATTCTTTAAGCCGAACAGCTCCACAATTGGATAATTGGCATGTACTTTATGCTCCTGTTCCCGAAGCACTTATTGACCCCACCACCATAGATTATGTTTTTTATAAAGATACCCTCAACGAAGGGGATAGTATTTATATCGCTTTAGTTGCTCGTAATATTACCAATATTAATATGGATAGCCTATTAGTGCGTTATGAATATAAAACTGCCCAAGGAGATATTGTTCTGATGGATACCGTTCGTTTAAAACCTCTTCTTGGTTTATCTGAATATGTCTTTACCAAAAAACTACCTACTCGTATCCTTCTGCCCAATGGTAATTATAGAAGTTTTATTGGTTTGAACTATTTACGGGTAACCATTAACCCCAATTTTGACCAACCCGAACAATATCTTTTCAATAATATTTACGAAAAATCATTTTATGTCATTGAAGATAAAATCAATCCTATTTTAGATGTAACTTTTGATGGTAAACATATTACAGATGGTGATATTGTTTCGCCTAAACCCGAAATTTTAATAGAAATCAATGATGAAAATCAATTTTTGGTTTTAGATGATACTACTTCTGTAGAAATTTATTTAAAAAAGGCAAGTGAAATTGCTCCGCCTGCAAGAATTTTCTTTGGTTCAGGTAATCAATTAGAATTTATTCCTGCTTCTTTGCCCAATAATAAAGCCAAAGTTTATTTTAGACCTGAACGTTTTGAAGATGGAGAATACATTTTATTTGTTCAAGGTTTTGATAAAAAACTGAACCTCTCCGGAAAAATTGCTTATCAAATTAAATTCAAAGTAATCAACGAAAGTGCAATCACTCAACTTATCAATTATCCCAATCCTTTTTCTACACAAACTCGTTTTGTATATACATTAACCGGTGCAGAAATCCCTGATGTATTTAAAATACAGGTATTTACTATTTCTGGTAAAATGGTCAAAGAAATTGATTTGAAAGCCAATAATGATGTTTATGTAGGGAATAATATTACTCAAACTACATGGGATGGTACCGATGAATATGGAGATAGATTAGCTAATGGAGTTTATTTATACCGTGTAATATTAAAAATGCCCGGAGAACAGACCATAAGAACCATTGACGATAAAACAAAAAAGTATTTTGATAATGGTTATGGGAAAATGGTAATTATGAGATAAAGCTAATGGCAGTGTTATACCTTTGGGATATATAAATTTAGCACTGCCTTTAACCTTAAATTTTAGAAATAAAAGGATCACCACAAAAAAATAGCCCCATAATAAATTTCATTACGAAATTCTTACAAAATTTTTTGGATAATGTTATCCGTGGTGATGCCCTCAGCTTCTGCTGTAAAACTAGGAACAATTCTATGTCTTAAAATCGGTAAAGCAACTGCTCTAACATCTTCAATGTCAGGTGAAAATTTACCTTTGGATAAAGCATGAGCTTTTGCTCCTACAATTAAAGATTGTGAAGCACGTGGACCAGCCCCCCAACTAATCAAATTTTTGATGCTATCGGGCATTTTTCCGCTACTTTCACGTGTTTTATGAACCAATTTTACTGCATATTCTACAACATTATCAGCTACGGGAATCATTCTCACTAATTCCTGATAATCTAATAATGTTTCTTTATCTAAAATCCTATTCAATGGGACAGATTGATTAGAGGTTGTTGCTTTAACAATCTCAATTTCTTCATGTTCAGAAGGATAATCTACATAAAGATTAAACAAAAAACGGTCTAATTGGGCTTCTGGGAGCGGATAGGTTCCTTCTTGTTCAATAGGATTTTGAGTAGCCAAAACAAAGAATGGCAAATCCAAAGGATAAACTTTACCGGCAATCGTAACCGATTTTTCTTGCATAGCTTCTAATAATGCAGCTTGGGTTTTAGGCGGTGTTCTGTTAATTTCATCGGCTAAAATGATATTTGCAAAAATAGGACCTGAAATAAATTTAAAATATTTTTTTCCAGTTTCATTATCTACCTCTAAAACCTCAGAACCTAAAATATCAGAAGGCATTAGGTCAGGAGTAAATTGGATTCTATTAAATTTTAAATCCAAAACTTGGGCGATTGTAGAAATTAATAAAGTTTTAGCAAGGCCAGGAACTCCAACCAAAAGTGCATGGCTCTTACAAAAAATTGCCAATAACATTTGCTCAACAATCACTTCTTGACCAATAATCACTTTTCCTATTTCTTTTTTTAGTTGAACAAAATCAGTAGCAAACTGTTTTGCTGCTTCAACTTCTGATGAAAATTTACGCATAATTTTAAGTGGCTGTAAAAATACAAAAAACTAATTCAAAAAAATGAAATTTTTTCCTACTCTTTTAAAAATTCAAGTATATCAATAAGTAAACTCAAAACTTTATTCCATAAAGCAATAACAATACCAACAAAATGAAAACCATTGAATAAATCAAATATAATTGAATCCTGCCTGTATGGAAAGTTGCATTCATTTTACCAATTTTTAAAATAGAATTTGTCAAACTTAAAATTCCGAAATCCCATATATAAATATCTATCCATTGAAAAAAATGGGCTATTGATACAGGTAAACCCCAAAATTTCCCAGTTACAAACAGTTTTTTTAAGGTCATAATCAATCCCAGCAAAACTTTTTCCTCGAAAAATTTTAAAATCTTTGCGAAAGTAATGAGTGGATTTAAAAAACGATTCACTACGAGTTGATTTTTTGCTTCAATAAATTCAATTCTAGAAATAAAATTTTGACTAATCCATAGGTCGTAAAAAGAATTTAATCCCCAAAATCTTGAAACATTTTGAGAAGAAAGATTTAAGATGATAGATTGAAATTTCCAAAAAGTAAGAACACTGATGAATAAAATACTCATGGAAAATAAAGTAATTGATAAATGAACTTCTGGAATAAGTGGTTTATTCAAATGAAATGGATTTAGGCTAACAATCCAAAATAAGGAGCATATTCCTAATAAGTAAATGGGTAAACTTAAAGGAAAAGGTGGGGAATATGAGTTTGGGTGAGATTGGGAAGAATTATTTTTTAAAGCAAAAAGAACTTTTAAACTATAAAGAACAGTAAAAAATATGGAGGCTAAAAGCAAGTAGAATGTGAAAGAAAATTCTTGTGCTGATAGAAGAGCTTCTTTTGTTAAATAACCTGATGTCAAAGGTAAACCCATTAAAGCAGCAAAAAATAGGCAAAAAACAAAATAGATTCTTGGATTTTGTGCATAAAAATTTCCCATGAGTTGAATATCTTGAGGGTCTTCATTATTTTTTAGATGATGTTCTTGATAATGAATAATATAGCCAGCAGTTAAGAATAAACCAGCCTTAAAAAAAGCATGAGCCCAAAGGTGTTCAATGGCTGTTAATGGAAAACTAGAACCTAATGCAGAGAGCATCCAACCTAATTGGGAAATCGTAGAACCTGCTAAGATAGCTTTTAGCTTTTTTTGATAAAGTGCATAAATAGCTCCCAATAAAGCGGTTATACTTCCTAACCAAGATAAAAAAAATAAAATATCAGAAGTTAAAATGGGTTGTAAACGAAAAAGTAAATAAATCCCTGCTGCAACCATAGTAGCGGCATGAATTAATGCAGAAGCAGGTGTCGGTCCGGCCATAGCATCGGGTAACCAAATCATAAATGGACCTTGTGCTGACTTTGCTAAGGCTCCTAATATCAAAAACCATAAAATCCATGTTTTTTCAATAGGAAAAGACCCTTGTTCCAACCAAATATGTAAATCAAAACTTTTGTATTGAATGTAAACCCCTAAAATTCCTATTAAAAAACCTATATCACCAATTTTATTGAGCCATAAAGCTTTTGATGAACCATAAACTGACTCTGGTTTTTCATAATAATAACCAATTAATAAAAACGAACTTACACCAACTAATTCCCAAAAAATAAAAATTAAAATGGCGTGATGACTAATAATTAGTCCATGCATGCTTCCTAAAAATAAAGAAAGATAAAGCCAATAACGAAAAGAACTTTTTTCAAAGTAGTATTGTGAATAGAAAACCACACAAATCCCAATAAAATTCACTAAAAACACCATTTGCTGAGTAAGAGCATCATTTTTTAGGGTGATAGTAAAATTTTGAGATTTAAGGTTAAACCATGAAAATTCCAAAATGTCAAAACCACTAAAAAAAGGCAAAAAACTTGTTAAAATACACAAAAATATGAGGAATAAATAAGCATTTCTATGAAATTTATAAAATAAAAAGGGTGCTAAGAAAAAGGAAAAGGGTAAAAGTAACAACATAGAAAAATTTAATTAGTCGGAATCCCAACGTTCAAATAGCAAAATAGCATCTTGTGGTACAATAAAAAGTTTTTCATTATGATATTCAATTTCGATAGCTCTTTTCTGTAAAAAAAGTACTAAATCACCTTCTTTGACTTGCATAGGCAAATAATAAGGCTCGTCTTCCTCCCATTCTAGTTTGGGTTGAAATTGCGGAAGTGCCAATCCTGGTCCTGTTTTCAAAACCCAACCTCTTAAAACCGGTGTACTTTCCTGAACACCCGGAGGCAGAATAATACCTCCTTGAGAAATTTCACTTTCAGATTTGGGACGTACTAAAACTTGATTTCCAATCACAAATAATCTGGATAAATCTAGCATTTTTTTCAATTGATATGCAAAATAAATAAATTTTTTAGATTGTTCAAAGTTTGAAGAATCAAGGTGAAGCAAAATAATAATAGTTATGAAAACATATTTTCAAATAAATAAGGTTGTAATTATTGAATCAAAAAGTTTGCTATTTTTGTCTTGATAATAGACCATTATGCCATTATGGAAAAAAGTATGGGGAAAAATTGGGATTGTTTGGTTTGGTTTTGGCTTTATTTTTTTTATGTTGATTATTTTTCCATTGCATTATTATTTTTTAAAACGTGAAAGGAAAAATGCGTCTCATGCTTTAAATAAACTTTGGGGTCGGTTTATTTTTTTATGGGGTGCTACTAGAATAAAAATTCATAATCGTCATTTAATAGATAAAAATCAAGTTTATGTAATTACTCCGAATCATAGTAGCTACTTAGACATTCCTGCATGCCATTTTTTACCATTAAAACAATTACGTTTTATTGGAAAAGCAGAGCTAAATGACTTACCGATTTTTGGTTGGATGTTTCAACGTTTACATGTTCCCGTTCAAAGAGACCAAGCGTCAGCAGCCGCAAGAAGTTTTATACAAAGTCAAAAAATTTTAAAATCAGGAATTTCTATGGTCATTTATCCAGAAGGTGGAATTATTAGAGGTAGTTTTTTGGCACCTTTTAAAGAAGGTCCATTTTTATTGGCTATTAAATTAAAATTACCTATATTACCTGTTGTAATCCAAAATACCAATAAAATTATGCCTGATTTTGATGGCTTGTACTTCTTTCCCTTTCAAACTATACATTTACATATACTTGAACCCATTTTAACGGAAAATCTGAATCAAGAAGATTTATCAGAACTTACTCAAAATGTTTGGAAATTAGTTCATGATAAAATGAAATCACTACAATAAATTTAAAAAACTGATTTAATTTAGGGAGATCAACGGGGCTCGAACCCGCGACCACCAGAGCCACAATCTGGTGCTCTACCAACTGAGCTATGACCTCCGTACTATTTTGGATTGCAAAAATAATATGATTGCATTTAATTCGCAAATAATTTATAAAAAATTATTCCATTTCTTCTTCTTTTGTTGCTTTTAATTCGTTTAAATCTAACTCAAAACCCTGTAAAATAGGTTCTCCACTTAATTTTCCTATGAAACTTTCTACTACATATACATCATTGTCTGGTTTGTATATATAAATTTTTTCATCATCCATATCAATTAACCAGCCTAACTGAACACCATTTTGAATGTAGGCTTCCATTTTTTGTTGTAAATCTTTGAGATTATCACTTAACGATATAAGTTCAATCACAAAATCAGGAGCAATAGGAGAAAATTCTTGTGTACGTTGTTGGTAAGTTAAGGATTTCCATCGTTCTTTTTTTATCCAACTTACATCAGGTGAAACAATAGAACCATCTGGTAAAGTAAAACCCGTAGATGAATCAAATACTATGCCTTGCTTAGTTTTGTGGTTCCAATTCCATAATTGACCGTATAATTCTCCGTTATATTTACCTGAAATGCTAAAAGTAGGAGTCATAAAAATAATATTACCTTTGTTATCTCTTTCCCATTGATAATCGGGATTATTCAAAGCTAGTTCATAAAATACTTTGGGTTC
>CALLMJ010000088.1 GCA_938006875.1 uncultured Bacteroidia bacterium | reverse complement strand
CATAGATGCCATAGCCATAATCATCAGCACTTCCTCCAAGGTAAGTAGAATAGAGTAATTGATCTCCTGTGGCGTTGAACTTCGTTACAAAAACATCAGTACTTCCTCCCCCATGCGTCGTTTGGAACGCCCCTGGGGTAATATCATAGTTGGCAGATCCTGTATAACCCGTCACATACGCACTACCACTACCATCTACATAGATGCCATAGCTCCCATCATAACCACTTCCTCCAAGGTAAGTAGAATACACCAATGCTGTTCCAGTAACGTTGAGCTTCGTTACAAAAACATCAACCAATCCGCCATTCGTTGTTTGGAACGCCCCTGGGGTAATATCATAGTCGGTAGAGTTTGTATAACCCGTTACATACGCACTACCACTACCATCTACATAGATGCCATAGCCATAATCATCAGCACTTCCTCCAAGGTAAGTAGAATAGAGTAATTGATCTCCTGTGGCGTTGAGCTTCGTTACAAAAACATCCCAACTTCCACCATTTGTTGTTTGAAACGCCCCTGAGGTAACGTCATAGTCGGTAGATTGTGTATAACCCGTCACATACGCACTACCACTACCATCTACATAGATGCTACGGCCCTCCTCCCCATTACTTCCTCCAAGGTAAGTAGAATAATCCAGTGCTGTTCCTGTGGCGTTGAGCTTCGTTACAAAAACATCAAGCCCTCCGCCATTCGTTGTTTGGAACGCCCCTGGGGTAATATCATAGTCGGTAGAGTTTGTATAACCCGTCACATACGCACTACCACTACTATCTACATAGATGCCATAGCCATAATCATTACTAGTTCCTCCGAGATATGTGGAATATACTAAGGGGTCTATGATCAGGTCTTTGCTGCGGTCATAATTGCCTAAGGCAAAGGTATATACATCGCCTTGTTTTACAAATTTGCTTTGTATAGTGGTATTTCCCTGGTAAGTGTGCAATTCTGCAAGCGCTACTTCACCAAAACGGGTGGTGTAAACAAGCTTTCCGTCTTTTACAAAGTCATTATACTGCCCGCGTAGCTTAAACTTTATCTGGCTGGGGTCTGCACCTGCATGTACAATGTAATCGTAGCGTAAATAGCCTTTATCGAAGTAATAGCGTAGGTCAATGCCATTATACACGTTTTTTACTAAGGCTTCTTTGTACAAGCCTACATAACTGGCATGTTTTGAGGGGTCGTTGCCAATCAGGTAGTTATAGTAGCCTTCTTGGCGTTGTTTACCTTCGGTTTGGGGGTTAGGGTTGTGGTTTTGTAGTTCGTAAAGAACGCGATGTCCTAATAAAATGGTATTTTCTATTTCGTTGCTCACCTTATCGGTCATTGAGTAGGCATAGCCGTACCGAAATGACCGATTTTCTGCACGCTCAACTTTGTAAAAGGTGTAATTCACGCCATACTTGGTAATCCAAACATCTAAACCGCCCATGCGGCAGAGATACAGCACATCGCTGTGCCATTGCCCGCGATTTTCAATAAAGAATTTGCGGTCTGCTCCATTCATAGCGTCAGAAACACTTTTGTGTTTTGTGCTTGTGTACATATCGGTAATAAAGTCCATAAAATAATGAAATTTTTAATCATATTTTTATGATGTTTACATATTTTGCAAATTTAACGTTTTTTTAGATAATAACAAAATTTTTATCTCATAAAATATTATTTTTTAGAATGTACATTCAATCCCACAATATACAAGAATCTTGTTCATTTTATCTAATTATTTTCTACCAAAATCTGCTGGATTTTCTCCCCAATTTTCTGTATCCCATTTTAATATTAAATTTTCATAATGATTTTTTTCAAGCCATTGCAAAGCTCTATGAACCAATTCAAAAACTTCTTGATTTTCAAATGTTTTTTGAATATTGGTATTGACTTTTTTTTGTTTTACCCAACTAATTGCAGTTTTGCTATCTGAATATATTGGAACATTCCAATTTTTTTGTTTACATAAAGCTAAGGCATGAACAATCGCCAGAAATTCCATCAAATTATTAGAACCACTTTGAAAAGGTCCATTATGAAAAATTTTTTCTCCTGTTTTTGTATAAACACCTTGATATTCTGATAAATGTGTACTAAAACTATGAGCACCATCAACAGTTATACTTTCTAAAATGGGAGGATTCTTTAAGGCTTGAGAATGAATAGGAGTTTTTATTTTTTTTTGAAAATGTTCTTCTGGTTGATTAAAAAATGCAGTTTTTGCTAAATGAATGTTATCAAAACTTTTATATTTAGCATCTTGAAAACCTTTAATTTGTTTTTCGCATTCGTCCCAAGATTCAAAAATTCCGGTTTTTCTTCCTTTCCAAACTACATAAAATTTTTTTTTCATTTTACAGGAGTTACTACAAAACCTTTATTTTTTAATAATTGAAGAACACCATTGTTTCCCGGTAAATGTCCGGCTCCGATTGCACCAAAAATTGTATTTTTTTTAGCATATTCAGAAAAACGATTTGCCATAGTAACGTTTCTATCATCTAATAATTTTTTCAAAAAATCATCTTTATATTCTGTTTTTTTAATTAATTCAAATAGCCCTTCTAAATCAGCTTGAGCATATTTTTCAATCATTTCTTTCATTAATTTTTCATCATCAGAATGATTTTTGGTTAATGCAATATAAAAATTTTTAGCTTGTTCTTTTAAAGGAATATAATTTAAAGCATTAATTTGGTCTTGAATATTTTCTAAACCTACCATTTTTTTGTTCTCTTTTTTTGCTAAATTATACAAATGTAAATCTAAAAAATCTTTTTCACTATTATCAATAACTTTTTCACTTAGCATATTTTGTAAAAAGAAGGGTTTCATTTTGCTGAACATGGCTAATTTCATACCTGTTCTTTCATAAAACTTTTTTTCAATAATTTTATATTTTTTTTTTGAATAGTAATTTTTTAAAGTTTTTCCTGATGGCAACATTACTACTGATAAAAAACTCATGGGATTAATGGAGTCCATATCAACTTCTAAAGCAAATAAATCACAACTTTCAATAGCTGGTAGTAAAGAATCCGAAAATTGAAATGCCCTAGAATCTTTAACGTGCATAGTTCCATATAAATAAGAAGGACCTGGACAATCTTTACATTCAATTTTCCATAATAAACTTTGTGCTTGTATTTGTTGAATGAATACAATAATGAAAAGTAACCCTCTAAACATAAACACAAAAATAAGGGTATTTTTAGAATAATTGTGTTGATAAATTGAATAATCAAACAAATAAAAAATTAAAAAATTTTAAATTATTTTCTATATTTGCAAAAAATAAAAGGTACCTATGCGTTTGCTTCTCTTTATGCTCATTATAGCTTTATTTACTATTCATTGCCAAAGGCAAAAACCTAAACCTAATAAAGAAAAAAAAATAACAGTTGAAAGCATTCAGAAACCTGTTATTTGGGATACCCTTTATCATGAAATTCCTATGATAAGTTTTCCTTTTCATATTAACGCTTCTACCTATTTTAAAGGTGCTGTTGAATTTGAATATGTAAAAAAATTTTTTGAAGGGAAAAAAGTTCAAGTAAAAGAAGGAACCTTAGAAACCATTCAAGTAAAAGATGAAAGAAATACTTCTTTTTATTATGTTGGTAAATTTAAAGTTTCTGAAAATATTATAGGCGCTATTTTGTATAATGGTGGTTTACAAGAATTTTATATTGTAACATTTGAAAAAAGCACTGGTAATTGGATAGATGCATTAGAAGTAGCTAAAATCCATAAAAAAGAAAAAGGCTCTGAAATTTTAGAATGTACCTTACAAAATGCTTTTGATATTCAACTTACCTATCAGTTTCTATCTAAAGTTTTAGAAGTTGAGGATATACCCCCTACTAAATTACAATTTAAAATTCAAAGCAATGGGAGAATTGTAGATTTGCAACCAAAAGACAAGATACCATCAGTAGATAGTTTGGAAAAAGTAAATGATAAAAAGTAATTATTATTTCTTTTTGGTCGTGCTTATTCGCTGGATGCTTTGATATTTATAAATTAGGCACAACTTTTCAAATTGGAAGAATCCAAAGAATAATAGGAGAAAAATGCTTTGAAATTAAATATGATTTACAATTTGATGTTCATAATGATACTTTCTATTTAATAAAAAAGTGACGGGCTCATGAAGTTTAATAATGATAAAAAAATAAGGGTACTAAATTACATAGGCACCCTTAGATTTGTAAATAAAAAATAATCTTTTAAAACTATTTTCCTTGCTGAACCCTGAGAGAACGAGGGATAGTTACACTAGCAACAGGGATATCTTTGTTATTCATGATATCAAACCCTTCCAATTTTATTTCTTTAATTTTTAAAGATTTACCTAATTCTAATTCAGAAATATCCGCTGAAATAAATTCTGGTAATTTGGTTGGAACACCTCTAACTTTCAATTTTCTCATTTTTTGTACTAATACTCCACCTGCTAAAACACCTTTTGCTGTTCCAACTAATTTTAGTGGTAATTCAATGATTATAGCCTTCTCGTCATTAACAGCGAGAAAATCCATGTGTAGGATATAATCATAAACAGAATGATACTGAACCTCGCGGATAACACAAGAATATTGCTTATCGCCAAGTTGCAGTTGCACCAAATAAACATCTTGAGTACGTACTAATTTTTGAGCCGTTAAAATAGGTAATTCAAAATGAATTGGACCTTCAGCAGAATAAATTACTGCAGGAACTTTACCATTTTTACGTGCTGCTTTTGCACTCACTTTGCCTACGTTGCTTCGTAGTTCTCCTTGAACCTCAATTGACTTCATCTCTAACTTTTATTTTAAAAATAACGAACTTACTGACTCAAAATTATGAATTTTTCTTAATGCTTTTGCAAATATGGGTGCAATAGATAAGACTTTAATTTTTTCATGATTTTGTTTTAATGGAATAGTATTCGTAACAATTAATTCCAATAGTTGCGAATTACTTAAATTTTCATAAGCTTTTCCTGATAAAACGGGATGCGTAACAAATGCTCTGACGGATTTAGCTCCATCAGCCACTAATTGGTCAGCAGCTTTACATAAGGTGCCTGCAGTATCAACTAAATCATCAACTAAAATTACATTTTTATCTTTCACATCTCCGATAATTTGCATAGAAGCTACTTGATTAGCTCTTTCGCGATGCTTATCAATAACAACCATATCCACTTTAAGATGCTTTGCGTAGATTCTTGCTCTTGCTACGCCCCCCATATCGGGCGCAGCAACTGTAATTTGCTCTAAATTTAAACTTTGAATATAAGGAATAAAAACCGCCGTAGCGTCTAAGTTGTCTAATGGAATATCAAAAAAACCTTGAATTTGACCTGCATGCAAATCCATTGTAACTACTCTATCAACACCTGAAGCAGTTAATAAATTAGCTATCAACTTTGATCCTATTGAAACCCTTGGTTTATCTTTTCTATCTTGCCTTGCATAACCAAAATAGGGTATTACAACGGTAATATGACTAGCGGATGCTCTTCTTGCGGCATCTACCATTAATAATAGTTCTAATAAATTCTCAGCAGGAGGATTGGTGGATTGTATAATAAATAAATTTTGACCTCTAATAGATTCTCCATAAACAGGCTGTAATTCACCATCAGAAAATTTATTGATGGTAACATCTCCTAAATCATAACCATAAAAATTGGCTATCTCTTCTGCGAGATGCTTAGATGCAGTACCTGAAAATATTCTGAAAGCCATAATTTTATGATTATTGTTCGTTGTCCGACAAGGATTCGAACCCTGACTAAAAGAACCAAAATCTTCTGTGCTACCATTACACCATCGGACAATAACTAAAAAAGTTTTGCAAAAATACTGCTTAAATTTTTATTTACCAAAATTTTTATGAGTTTTATTTTCTATGGAAATCAAAAAAATATTATCTTTGCCATAAATATGGCTTTCTTCTTCTCCAAAAAAGATTCAAGATCAGTGATTAACCTTATCAAAGAAGGAGATGTAAAAATTATTTCTCAAATTTACCAAGATTATTATCCTGAGATTTTTCAGTTAGTTAATAATGATGGAGAAGCCCAAAATCTATTAAAAAAAGCAATTTTAGTTTTAAGAAGTTTAGTTTTAAGTAACAGAGTAAAAGAAGATTTTGATATTCATAAATTTTTAATCAATTGGTGTAAAAAACAATTTGAAGAAAACCAATCTAGTAAAGATTTAGAAGAAAAAATTTACAATAGCTTAAAAAATAATGATGGTTGGGCATTTTATTATATCAATATGACTTACTTACCCTCTGTTGTACAATATGTTAAACTACATGGTGGAACCAAAGAAGATGCAGAAGACGTAGTTCAAGATGCGATCCTAGCCTTAATTAATAATGTCAATGAAGGAAAATATCAACTGCAAGAATCTTCAAAAATTAAAACCTATTTTATTGGTATTTGTAAAAATATTTGGAAAGAATATTTAAGAAGAAAAGCAAGATATGCGACTTTTTCTGATTTTGATTTTAAAATTGAAGAATTTGAAGGTTATGATTTTCTTTATGAAATTACAGAATTTGAAGCTTTAACAGAAAGACAAAAAATTGTTTTAGAGGTTTTTGATAATGCTTCGGATACCTGCAAGAAGGTATTGAGCTATTTTTATTTTAAAAATTTTTCTCATGAAGAAATTGCTGAAAAAATGGGTTTTGCTAATGCAGAATCATCAAAAACACAAAAAAATAAATGTTTAAAAAAACTAAAAATATCCGTTTTAAATAAAATGAACAAATTTAACTGATTAATATGCAACAGATAGACGAATTTGATTTAATTGATAAATATTTAAGAAATGAAATGACACCGGAAGAAGCAAGTGCATTTGAAAAAACTCTTGCTCATAATGAAGAATTGAGAAAAGAAGTGGAAATCCGTTTTGATATTATAGTTGGGATAAGAGCTTCTGAACAAAACCATATTCTTCAAGAACTAGATAAAATTGATAATCAAAGAGTGATAGTTAATAAAACAAAACCAATTTCTGCATCTCATAAAACTCAAACCATTGACAATAAAAAAACTATCTCAAAAAATAATTTTATTCCTATTTTAGTGATTTTTGCAGTTATTGCTTTGATTTTATTACTGTTTTTAAAAATTTTTTAACTGAATTTGAAACAATTTTATTTTTTATTTCGTAATATAGCCATAATCTTCATATAGTCATGAAAAAAATTATATTTTTCTCTTTACTCATTTTCAATTTGTTAAATGCACAAGAAAATGAGTGGAATAAAAAACTAGAATTAGTCTTTGGGTACAAAATGGGAGTGCCTTCAGGAGATATGGGATTTTATATTCGGCAAGGTCACGGAATTATTTTTCAAGGATTGTTTAAACCCAATAATAAATTTCCATTTTGGATAGGTGGTAATATTGATTACATCATCTACGGCTCTAAAAATACTCGTCAAGAATATGTTTTTCCTGATAATACAGTAGCCAATGTAGATGTAAATGTGAATAGTTCTATTACTTCTTACCAGTTAGTTTTAAAATATCAAATTCCTATAAAAAGTATGATAGAACCCTATGCAATGTTAAGAATGGGTGGTTCATCTTTTACAACAAATTTATATATTGAAGATCCACGTTATGATGATGAATGCGTCGCATTAGAACAAGAACATTTACATAATTCAAAAACTTTTAATATTACACCCGCATTAGGAACAAAAATCTATCTTTCAAAAACAAAAAATTGTTTTGTTGATTTTAATACAGGTTATTCAGTAGGTGGGGAGGTATCTTTTATGAATCCTACATTAGGGGAAGACATGTCAAACCCTACTCATATCCATAACATCAAACAAGGAAATTCTGAAGCTACTCCCTATTATGTAAATTTTATTAACAGAAGAACCCAAGTAATTCATAAGCATCATGTTGGTAATATTTACCAATCTACATTTCAAATGTTAAACCTTAGATTAGGTGTAGGAATGAATTTTTGATTTATAATCAAGTTTAACTTGATTTTATGCGTACTGATGATAAATCTCCTTCAATTTTAAGTAGGTTGAATTTATGAATTTTGGTAAGATTAGTTTAAACTTAGAAATCACAAGTAAAATGACACCATAAATTATTAAAAGAATAATCCATGTTTTAATTTCGTTTCATAAAAAATAGTAACTTTGCGAATTAGAAATGGGTTTAATAGAAGAGTATCAATTAGAGGCTCATAAGATTCCAAATCACGTAGCGATTATTATGGATGGAAACGGTAGATGGGCAAAAAAACAGGGTATTAAAAGAATTTTTGGGCATCAATCTGCTGTAAAAGCAGTAAGAGAAACCGTAGAAGCTGCTGCTGAAGTCGGTGTAAAATATTTAACTTTATTTGCTTTTTCTACTGAAAATTGGCAAAGACCTCAAGAAGAAGTCAATGCTTTGATGGAACTTTTGGTTTCAACTCTTAAAAAAGAACTCAAAACTTTAAATGATAACCAAATTCGTTTAAAAACTATTGGAAATGTTTCCGAATTACCTATAAAAGCTCAAGACGAATTAGAATATGTTCTAAATTCTACAAAAAATAATCAAAGAATGGATTTAGTACTTGCATTAAGCTATGGTAGTAGGCAAGATATTTTGAAAGCAACTTTTAAGTTAATACAAAAAGTTTTTGAAAACTCTTTAGAATATACAACCGGCATCTATAAATCCAGTGGAGAAGTTCAACTTAATTTTGATATAACAGAAGAACTATTTCATTCATTTTTAGATACTAAAAGTATTCCAGACCCTGATTTATTAATTCGTACTTCAGGAGAATATAGAATTTCTAATTTTTTACTTTGGGAAATTGCTTATACGGAATTGTATTTTACGGATACATTATGGCCAGATTTTCGTAAAAACGATTTAATTTTAGCCATTAAAGATTATCAAAAAAGAGAAAGACGTTTTGGGAAAACCAGTGAACAAATTCATAATCCATAATATATGATGCTCAGATTTCAAATTTTCGTGTTTTTTATTTTTGTTTTTTGTTTTTTATCCAAATCCCAAAATCTACCCCCTGGAAATTATCAAATTTCAGGTATTTTGGTAGAAGGTACAGAATACACAGATAAAAACACTGTTATTTTACTTTCGGGTTTGTCTGTTGGTTCTAATATAGAAGTCCCTAGTTCTGCATTTTCTGATGCTATTCAAAAACTTTGGGAACAAAAATTATTCTCTGATATTTCGATTGAATTAGATAACGTTGCCGCAAATAAATTGTTTATTAAACTGAAAGTTACTGAAAGACCCCGAATTTCTAAATTCAAATTTGAAGGTATTTCAAAATCTAATGCAGATGATTTAAGAGAAAAAATTAAATTAGTTCGTGGTACTATCTTAACAGAACCTAAAAAAAGACAAGCCATTCGTATCATCAAAAACTTTTATCAGGATAAAGGTTTTTATTCTTGTGATGTTCAAATTGATACCCAAAAAGACCCTGATAATCCTAACGGAGAAATTGTTAAAATCAATATCAAAAAAGGACCTCGTGTAAAAATTAAAAAAATTTTAATCAATGGATTAGCAGAAATTCCTGCTAAAAAAATTAAAAAACAATTGAAAAATACCAAAGAAAAGAGGTTTTATCGTTTCTGGGCTCGTTCTAAATTTATTAAAGGAAGTTTCCAAGAGGATTTACAAAAAGTGGAAAATTATTTACATGGTAAAGGATTTAGAGATGCTAAAATAGAATCAGATACTTTTTGGTTAGAAAATCCAAAACGTGTTATGATTTCCTTAAGCCTTTCCGAAGGTAAAAAATATTTTTATAGGAATATCATTTGGGTGGGTAATACCAAATATTCTTCTGAATACTTGTCTGAACTTCTTGGAATTAAAAAAGGAGATGTTTATGATACTCAAAAATTAGAACGAAGACTTAGTATGGACCCCAATGGTACAGATATTAGTTCTTTATACTTAGACGATGGATATTTATTTTTTAGAGCGGAGCCTGAAGAAGTTGCAATTGTAGGAGATTCCGTGGATATTGAAATCCGTATAACTGAAGGTGCTCAAGCAATCATTGATAAAATTTTCATTGAAGGAAATACCAAAACTTCTGATTATGTAATTCAAAGAGAATTAAGAACTCTACCCGGAGAAAAATTTTCTCGTGCTGATTTAATACGTTCTCAACGCGAAATTTTAGCATTAGGTTTCTTTGACCAAGAAAAAATGAATGTAATTCCTATGCCTAACCCCGAAAAAGGGACAGTCGATTTAAAGTATATCGTTCAAGAAAAATCTTCCGACCAATTACAATTACAAGGTGGTTACGGGGGTAGATATAGAGATATGAACGGGAATATTATCGGTGGTGGCTTTGTTGGAACATTAGGTTTGAACTTTAATAACTTTTCAACGAAAAGATTTTTCAAAAAAGGCGCATGGAATCCTATCCCTTCAGGTGATGGGCAACGCCTTTCCTTAAATGCCCAGTTAAATGGTATCAACTTCCAGAATTATGCCATTTCTTTTATGGAGCCTTGGTTCGGTGGAAAAAAACCTAACTCGCTGGGCGTATCTGCCAATTATTCTATGTTCAAAAATCCTTGGATAGGTTATAAAGTAAATTCTGCGGGTGCTTCTATAGATCTAGGACGTAGAATGAAATTCCCTGACGACTTTTTCCGCTCTTATACTAGCTTAAATTATCGTAATTACGACATCAAAAACGGAATTTCTATTTATGGTAATATCAACAATGCTTTTATTAATATTTTGAGTTTTAGACAAACTTTTGATAGAAGCAGTATTGATGCTCCCATTTTCCCAAGAACAGGTTCTCAATTGACCTTGTCCGTAGAAGTTACTCCTCCATGGTCTTATATAACAAAAAAAGATTGGTCTAAAGAAAATTATACAGACAAAATCAAATGGATGGAATTCCATAAATGGAAGTTTGATGGTTCATGGTTTGTATTATTAAGTAAAAAAACGAATACGGTTATCAATGCTAGATTTAGACATGGACTTCTCGGTGGTTATAATCCCTTAATAGGACCTCCACCCTTTGAAAGGTTTGTATTGGGTGGTGCTGGTTTAGCATTTGGTTCTTTTGATGGTAGAGAATTTATTGGTTTAAGAGGTTATGAACAAAGCGATTTCGTAAAACAAAATGTAAATGCTTCTGGTGCAACTATGTTTAGTAAATATACCTTAGAATTACGCCAGCCTGTAACTTTGGAACAAAGTGCAACAATTTGGTTTCAAGCATATTTAGATGCAGGTAATTCTTGGTACAATGCAAAAGACTTTAATCCCTTTAGTTTAAAACCCTCTGCGGGGGTTGGGGTAAGATTATTTTTACCTTTCTTTGGTTTACTTGGCGTAGATTTTGCTCATAGATTAGACGGTAAATATGAAATTGGAAATAATGGTCGTTATAAATTTAAACCCACTCCAGTTTTTGTTTTAGGTCAACAATTATAAAATTTAAAGATATGAATATGTTAAAAAAATCCATCATTTTTGTATTTGTTTTAATGATTTACGGCAACCTTTCATTCGCTCAAAGATGGGGTTACGTAGATACTAAAGCTATTTTAGAAAAAATTCCTGAATATAAAGCTGCGGAACAAGAAGTAGATCAAATTTCTCAAAAATGGCAAAAAGAATTAGAACAAATGTATGCGAACATTGAAAAAATGTACCAAAAATACGAAGCAGAAAAAGTGCTTTTAACTGCTGATGTTCAAAGAAAAAGAGAAGACGAAATTATTAATGAAGAAAAAAAAGCCAAAGAATTTCAAAAGAAAAAATTTGGTTATGAAGGGGAACTCTTTAAACTTCGCGAAGAAAAAGTAAAACCTATTCAAGACCGCCTTTTCAAAGCTATTGAAGATTTATCCAAAGAAAAACGTATTGATTTTATGTTAGATAAATCTGGGGCTGTTACAGTTTTATATTTTAATCCTGAATATGATATGACCCAAGCAGTTTTAAAGAAAATGGGAATCAATTAATTTATTTTTTTTTAAATTAATAAAAACAAACATGGTTTAATAAAAAACAAAAAGGTGTTACATTTTGCAACACCTTTTAACTTATAATTTTTTAGAATTGAAATTCTTGTAAAAATTTCGTGGAATACTGTCCTTTTCTAAATCGTTCATCTTTCATGAGTTTACGATGGAATGGAATAGTAGTTTTTACTCCTTCAATCACAAATTCTTCTAATGCACGAGACATTTTGTCAATAACTTCTTCACGAGAAAATGCGGAAACTATTAATTTGGCAATCATTGAATCATAATTAGCAGGTACAACATAGCCTTTATAAGCATGAGAATCTACTCTAATTCCGTGACCACCAGGTAAATGAAATTCTGTAATTTCGCCGGGGCAAGGTCTAAAATCGTTATAGGGGTCTTCTGCATTAATACGAACTTCCATTGCAAAACGTCCAGAGGGGTAGTAATTTTTTCCACTTATAGGGATACCTGCATGAACTTTAATTTGTTCTTTGATTAAATCATACAAAAAGATTTCTTCTGTAACTGGGTGTTCGACTTGAATACGAGTATTCATCTCCATAAAATAGAAAGAACCATCTTCATCTAACAAAAATTCTACTGTACCAACACCTTCATAATTAACATATTTTGCCGCTTTGATGGCAGCTTCTCCCATTTTTTCACGAATTTCAGGCGTTAAAACAGGACTCGGGCATTCTTCTACCAATTTTTGGTGTCTTCTTTGAATAGAACAATCTCTTTCTGATAAATGACAAACATTACCAAACTGGTCTCCAACTACTTGAATTTCAACGTGTCTTGGATTTTGAATGTATTTCTCTAAATATAAACCCGGATTACCGAATGCAGCGCCCGCTTCTTGGGAGGCTTGTTGAAAAGCAGATTCTAATTCTTCTTCTTTCCAAACTAAACGCATTCCTCTACCGCCACCACCCGCAGTCGCTTTTAAAATCACAGGATAACCAATTTGTTTAGCAATTTCTTTGGCTTCTTGAACACTAGAAATTAATCCATCAGAACCTGGAATCGTAGGGACACCTGCTTTTTTCATGTTCTCTTTAGCAGTGGACTTATCTCCCATCGCATCAATAATTTCGGGGCTTGGACCCAAAAACTTGATATTATAATCTTTACAAACTTGAGCAAATTTTGAATTTTCAGCCAAAAAACCATAACCCGGATGAATACCATCAACACCTGTAATTTCTGCTGCTGAAATAATATTAGGAATATTCAAATAAGAGTCTTTACTGGGTGCAGGACCAATACAAACCGCTTCATCTGCAAAACGAACATGCAAACTATTTTTATCAACAGTCGAGTAAACCGCAACCGTTTTGATTCCCATTTCCCTACATGTACGAATAACACGTAGAGCAATTTCTCCTCTATTTGCAATAAGAATTTTTTTAAACATAGTTTTTTAAGCTAATTCAACTTCAAATAAAGGTTGGTCATATTCAACAGGTTGAGCATTTTCTACCAAAATTTTTATAATTTTTCCTTCTACCTCTGACTCAATTTCGTTGAATAATTTCATTGCTTCTATCAAACAAAGCACTTGTTTTGGGCTAATTCTATCACCTACTTTTACATAAGGATCTTTATCTGGCCCAGGAGAACGATAAAATGTACCAATCATCGGTGATTTGATAAAAACAGTATTGGATTTTGATACAGGAGCAACCTCTTCTTTATTTTCATTGGTAGAAGAAATTGGTAATTCTTGAGGATTTGATGGATACACAGGTAAATTTAATGATGTAGGTAACACATTTCCACTTACTGGTAGTATTTGCTGAGGAATTACTTGATAACTTCCAGAACCTTTTTTAATTTTAATCTTGAAATCTTTTTCTTCAATTTCTAATTCTGTCAAATCTGATTTATTAACAGTTCTCAATATTTCTAAAATTGATTTTAAGTCCATAATATATTTTTGATTGAGTGATTAATAGTTATTTAACACGTTCAACATAAGTTCTTGTTCTAGTATCTACTTTGATAACCTCATCATTATCAATAAATAAAGGAACTTTCACTTCTGCACCTGTTTCTAAAGTTGCAGGTTTTAAAGTATTAGTAGCTGTATCTCCTTTAATACCAGGTTCTGTATAAACTACTTTCATAACTACAAAAATAGGAATATCAACAGTTAAGATTTTATCTGTATCACTATCTATTACTACATCCACCATTTCATTTTCTTTTAAAAATTCAACACCATCAATTTTCTCTTTTGGAATATTGATTTGTTCAAAAGTTTCTGGATGAATAAATACTAAATCGTTGCCATCAGGATATGAATATTGGTACTTGGTACGAGTTAAATTAACAATTTCAATTTTAGTACCTGAAGGAAAAGTATTATCTATAACTTTACCAGAAGTCAAACTTTTTAATTTTGTTCTTACAAAAGCTGCACCTTTACCGGGTTTTACATGTTGAAATTCTACAACCGTGTAAATGTCATGATTGAAGCGTATTGCTAAACCGTTTTTGATATCTGATGTATCTGCCATATTTAAATTAAACTGCAATTTTAAGAATTATTATTGATATCTCAAAAATCATTTTTTTTATATGTTTTTCCACATCAGATAATTTTATTTTTTTATAGAATGTGAATGATGGGATTTTCATTAATAACAATTCAAGCATTCGTTTTTATTTTTAATAGAAATTGCAGAATATATATATACTCCAAATTTTTGTTTTTAAAAGAATGTAGATTTTTCAAACTTTTTTTAGATTTAAACCATACGAATATTATCTATCTATAGCAATTGCTGAGCTTCTCTCCCTCAAGAATGATGAATTAAGCAATATATGCTTTTAAAAACTTTCAATAAAGTTTACAAGTACCTATTTTTCAGCTGTGCATAAATAAATCCCATTTAAATTTTACAAATTTCCTAATTTTGTAATTCATGAAACCTAAAAACGCTTTTCCCCCATTAGCCGAACGAATAAGACCTCAAACCCTTGATACTTTCTATGGGCAAAAGCATCTTATTGCCCATGGAAAAACTTTATATAACCTCATTCAACAAAAAAAATGCGTTTCCTTTATTTTATGGGGACCACCCGGAACAGGTAAAACTACTTTCGTAAATATCCTTGCTAACCAACTACAAAAAAAATTATTTTCTTTAAATGCTGTTCAATCCAGTGTTAAAGAATTAAGAGAAATTTTAGAACAAGCTAAATCTTACGAACAACCCATTTTATTCATTGATGAAATTCATCGTTTTAACAAATCCCAACAAGATGCTTTATTGCACGCAGTTGAAAAAGGAATAATAATTTTTATCGGTGCTACAACAGAAAACCCTTCTTTTGAAGTAATTCCAGCTTTAATATCTCGTTGCCATGTTTATGTATTTTATCCCTTGACCTTAGAAGAAATACAAGCTATTATTTTACAAGCCCTTCAAAATGACCAACTTTTAAAACAAAAAAAATGGAAAATACAAGAATGGGAAGCAATCTATAACTATTCAGGAGGCGATGCCCGCAAAGCCCTAAACATCATAGAATTATTTTATCAAACCACCATAGAAGAAATTATACTTATTGATAACCTAAAAGTTCAGCAATTACTTCATCAAAACATAGGCTTATATGATAAAAACGGAGAAAACCATTACGACGTTATATCTGCATTTATCAAAAGCCTTAGAGGTTCTGACCCGAATGCAGCCGTTTTTTGGTTAGCCAAAATGTTAGTAGCGGGGGAAGACCCTTTGTTTATTGCTCGGAGAATGATTATTTTAGCTTCTGAGGACATCGGCAATGCCAATCCGAACGCACTTTTATTAGCCAACGCTTGTTTTGATGCGGTAAACAAAATCGGTATGCCGGAAGCACGCATCATTTTATCACAAACCGCTACCTATTTAGCCACTTCTTTAAAAAGTAACGCCGCTTATACCGCCATTGATGATGCCATTGCTTACATTAAAAAGAACCCTCATCATTCCGTTCCTTTACATTTACGCAATGCTCCTACCCAACTCATGAAAAACCTAAATTATAGTTCAGGCTACAAATATTCACATGATTACGAACTCTTTGATAACGAAGGAAATCAAGACTTTTTACCTTCGGGTTTAGAAAAACACATTTTTTATCAACCTAAAAACATAGGCAAAGAAACCGAAATCTTACAATTTTTAAAAAAAAAGTGGAAAGGATATTACCCATACGAATAAAAGAAAAGAGAAAGAAATGGGGGCTGATAACACAGCATCTTCATGTAAATATACAGCTTTAGTGAATTGAAAGGCGGACAAACCATTCAATGAAAAACACTTAACGTTGAAGTAATTGTAGTGAGGGAATTCCTCAATCTACTGTAAAACTATAAAACTTCCTTTGAAAATCATTTTGAAAAACCAGCCAATACTTTCCTGTAGGTAGTTTTTTGATTCTCAATAAATTTTGTTGATTTGCATAAATAAAACTGTTAAAAATTATACTTAATTCTTGCATTTTTTCATTCAACAATTTGACTTTGAGTGGCTGAGAAAAGCTAGATAAAAAACGTAAACTAATTTCTTGTTGTGGGTTAGGCTTTTGGGGTAAAATCTCGTACCAAAAATCTTTCTGATTTTCTTGGGTTTCTACTTCAATCACTTTTGAATAAGACCATAAACCAAATTGGTCATAAGAAGCAATTCTATAATACAAAGTTTGATTAGGTTTTACATCTGCATCAGCAAATTTATAAATTCCACCTTTATAAGAGTTACATGGCTCTAATTTGTATATAGTATAAAATTGATTTCCATTGAGTTTTTGCAATTCAAAGTGAGACAAATTCTCTTCCGTTGAAGTTTCTAAGTAAAAATTAATGACATTATTCAAAAATCTATAACCAAAATTTTTAAATTGAACTTGGGAATAAATTTTTTTATGAGGATAAACAGATGTAAGCCTCCATTCTCCTAGATATTGCTCAAAACCAATCGCAGGGTCTTCACCAATTGGATAAAATTTCCATTTAGGAAAATGACTTTCTGGAATTTCATAATGAATAATATTTCCATTACCAAGAATTAAACGATTTTTTTCAGGTAAAAATGGAACATCTTTTAATTGAGAAAAATAAAATCCGTCAATAAATTGCAAATAATTTGAAAATAAAACTACGTAATTACCTTCTACATTTTTTTTATAAGGTTTGAACAAAAAATCCTTACACGAGGTTAAATCTAAATCTGGTTTCAGAACGCTATTTTTTTGAGCAATGATATATTTTTGGTTAGGAAAAAGCACAATTTTTGAAGGTAACTTAACAGAATAATCTCTGGTAACAATCAAAAAATCACCAATATTTTTGGGTTCATTTCCAATATTTAATAATTCAACACGGTGAGTGTTGCTAAATCGGAAATCACCGGGTATAAACTTATGAATAACAATTTGAGCATTAACCAAATGAAAAAAAATAAAAAAAATGATGAGGGCGTGCCCCTTTGTTAAACAAAGGGTCGGAGAGCTTCGGGCTTCACTTCGTTGCGGCAATCCTAATTCATTTTTATTTAAAAATGAATTAGGCAGTGCTACCCCTTCGCATTCCTCACGCTTTTTCATATTTAAACAAGAAAAATTGTTAATCTAATATTTCCATTTTTGAAACTCCTGAATTTCCATAGGTTTAATTTCTACATCTTTATAATAATGTTTAATAATTTGGTCATATCTCCAACCTGCTTCCGAACGACCATAAGCACCATCTTGGCACATTCCTACTCCATGCCCAAACCCTTTCCCTATAAAATATAAGTAATTTCCTTGTGAACTGATTGAAAACCTTGCAGATTTTAACCCAAACATTCTACGAAGTTGTTCCCCTGTAATTTTATATTCGTTTTTTCCATTTACCAATAAATATTTAATTCTTCCTGATGCATCTCTCTCAAATTGATAAGAAGATGCAGAAATACTATAATATTTACCAATAGAACTAAGAAATTCAGTTTTTTCTATCATTTTTTTCCAATGGGTATTAATGGAATTTGCGCAAAATGCACCATCACTAACAGAACGTAAATAGCTTACTTCATTAGGCCAGACATCTTCTGAATTAGCAGTAGCACCGCCACAGTTTGCATAAAATACGGCATCAATCAATTTACCATCTTTGCTAGTAATAATTTCATTTTTAGTTTCATGACAAGCAACTTGATATTTTTTTTGATGGATAGTTACACCTTTATAGGCTTGGCAATGTACTTTATCACACATATCAAAACCCTCTGAACGATGTTTTCCTAAACCCCTATAAACGTAAGTCCTACTACAAACTGCTTGAACTTTCAAAAACTCAGGGCTAATTTTACTACCCACTTCTCCAGCCATCACTCCCGCAATATAATTCTCAATAAAAACTTCGTTCATCAATACTAAATTAGAACGATTGGTTTTGATAATCAAATTATCTGCATAAGTGTAGGTCTTACCGTTAGTTAAAATAGAGAAATAGGGGTCTTCTCCATCGGTTATCAAACGAACCTTAGGATACAAACCTATAAATTGGTCTCCTTTTTTGATAAGGACTTCCCCATCTTTAAAGGCAATCCAAACACTTTCATTTTGTTGAATTTCAAAAATTTTATCAGGATAACTATTTCCTACGGTTATATGGGTTTTTGCTTTAGAAATGAATGTAAATTGCTGAATTTCACCAATTTGTTCTAATTGAACATAAATCATTTGACTAAACAAATTATAAGCATTTACATAACCTAAGAAAATTAACCCAAAAAGGTTTTTCATTAACCGCAAAATTAGCAATTAAAAGAAAATTGCAGAATTATTTTTTTAAGATACTGTTATATCGAGATTTATCTTTCAAGACTTTTTTTGCTTCTGCAATATCTGTATCATAAATAAAAGAATTTTCTATAGCTCCTGGCATTAAATAGTATCTGGAAACAATTTCTCTTTGAAGAAAAGGAATAATTTCAGATTTGTATTTGAGAATATCATCTTTCTTTTTATTGGCTAATTTATTTTTCAATTCTTGTAAATCGGATTTAAGGTCAGAATAACCTTCAGTTTCCAGAACTTTTTCTGTTTGTTCAATTTGTTTTTCTGATTTTGTATCAAATTTAAACAATTTATTTTGAGCAAACAGAACAAAGTCATTGTAAATAGCATCAGTAACTTTAAAATCTTTAGCTGCGGGGATAGAAGGATTTTTTAATACAAAATCAGTAGCAAAATCAAAGATAATATATTGAGCCATAAGCTCTTCTGTAATTTTATGAATTTCCTTTTCTTCAACTTGCACATCGGGTTCAATACCGCCACCATCATAAACAGTTCTTCCAACTTTTGTTTTAAAAGGTTTTTTTAGGCTATCAGGAATTTTAGAAGCTGTACCTTCATCATCTCTATGACCATAATCTATTGCTTGAATACATCTTCCTGATGGAGTATAATATTTTGAAGTAGTTACTTTTAGTTGGGTGTTGTAACTTAAAGGACGAGTTGCTTGAACTAACCCTTTTCCAAAAGATTTTCTTCCTACTACTACGCCTCTGTCTAAATCTTGTAGAACACCAGAAACAATTTCAGAAGCTGATGCAGATTTTCCATTAATTAATACTGCTATGGGCATTTCCAAATCCAATGGAGAATTTTTTGCTGTATAAACCTTCATAGAACTTTCCATTTTTCCTTTGGTTTCTACTACTTTTTCTCCTTTGGGAATAAAGAAATTAGCAATTTCAATAGCTTCAAATAATAACCCACCGGGATTACCTCTTAAATCCAATATAACACCTTTCATAGAAGGGTTTTGAGATTTTAGGCTTTCAAAAGCTTGTTTTACTTCATTAGCAGCATCTTTTGTAAATCCATTTAAAACGATGTAACCTGTTTCGTTATCAATCATTCCATAAAAAGGAACATTTTTTACTTTAATTTCTTCTCTTTCGATGAGGTAAGTTTCTGTATTACCATTAGGCTTTTTTACAACAACTTTTACTTTGGTTTTGGGTTGTCCTCTTAATAAATTACGAACATCCGTATTTTCCAATTTGGTATTTTCTATTTTTTCGTTATCAATTTGAATAATTTCATCACCAGCACGAATCCCTGATTTAAAAGCTGGGGATTCAGAATAAGGTTCTACAACAATTACACGACCGTTTCTTTTGGAAATGGTTGCGCCAATCCCTCCATATTGCCCTGTACTCATAAAACGGTAATCTTCAATTTCGGAAGCAGAAATAAATTGAGTGTAAGGGTCTAAGGATTTTAGCATAGCATCAATTCCTGTTCTTACAAATTTATTGGGTTCAACATCATCCACATAAGTCATATTAATTTCACGAACCAATCTCGTGAAAATATCTATATTTTTGCTGATTTCAAAGTAGTTATCATAAAATTTATCTTTATTGATAAAGCCAAAAGAGAAAAAAGCTATTGCAAAAACAATAATGATTTTAGTTTTTTTTGTAGTTTTTAGTATTGACATAGCGTATCACTTTAAAAAGTATACAAAAATACAGAAAGAAATTGAAATCTTTTTACAAAAAAACGTTAAAACTAATAAAAAATTCACTACTTAGGAGCTTTCCAAAGTAAATATAAACCAATAAAGAAAAATAAAACATTAGGTATCCATAAGCTAATTTCTTGTGATAATCCAGGAAATTGAATGGTTTTACTTAATTGAACTAAAACAATAAACACAAAAGCTAATACGATTCCTACTCCCAATTGCATAGCAATTCCTCCACGTTTTTTTGCAGTTGCCAATGAAAAACCAATTAAAGTTAAAATAAAAGCAGCAAAAGGAAAAGCAAATCTTTCCATTCTGTTAATTAATAATTCAGGTAAAAAATCGGAATTACGCATAGTTTCTAAGGCTATATACTCATCTAACTCATCTAAAGTCATCATATAAGCAAAATATTCTTTTCTATAAATGTCGTCTGGAGTTAAAAGAAGGCTTGTGTCTAATTGGGTAATTTGCGTAATTTTTTCAGGAATAAATTCCACTTGATTAGAAACTTTTTCTATCAAAAATTCTCTAATGGTTACATTATCTAGACGCCATTTTTTTAAAGAATCCATATAAACACCACGAGTAGCTAACAGTTTAGATTCTAGTTTTCCATTAATAATCTTTTCTAATGAAAATTGATAAGCGGTTTGTTCATATTGGTTGTAACTACTACAATAAAAATATTGATTTTGAGCAATTTTTTTATGAATATCCCTTTCGCCGTATGTCATTTGAAGTTTTAAATATTTATATTCAAAATCCATTCTTTTGGCAGTGGCTTTGGGTACTACATAAGCATTCAAATAAAAAGTTAAAATGCTTATTACAATGCTTGTAAAAAAATAAGGGAGGTACAATCTATAAAGGCTAATCCCTGCACTGAGCATCGCCACAAATTCCGTATCATTTGCTAATTTAGACGTAAAAAAAATTACAGCAAGAAATACACAAATGGGAGTTAATAAATTGACAATAAAAGGAATAAAATAAGCAAAATAATCAAAAACGATTGCGTGCAAGGTCAATTTATGTTTACGAAAATCTTCCACTTTTTCAGTAGCATCAATTACAACCGTAACGATAATTAATATCATTACCATAAAAATAAAAGTACCTACAAACTTACGTACCAAATACCAATCTAATTTTTTCAAAGTATTTTTTTACCACGAAATTACAAATTTCTATGAAAAATTAGTATTTATTTCTTTCATGCTTAATAGTTCATTTTTTTGAGAAGAAGAACTTAAACTAATTCAAAACAAAAGTTGCTTTTCACCAAATTTATCTTTGATAATTTTAAGATACTCGTATAATAAAAAGGTAGTAGCAAGAGCGTCTCCATAGGCACGATGTCTATCATTAATTGTGATACCAAAATGTTGGCAAAGATTATCTAAACGATAGGAATCTAACTTTACGAGTTTACGACCTAATTTGACTGTGCAATATTTTTCGCTTTTGTATTCAATACCAGAATAAAAAAATTCTCTTTGAACAAAAGTATAATCAAATTTTACATTATGAGCAACAAAACAACAATCTTTAAGAAGTTCATGTAAAAAAGGAGCAATTTCTTCGTAAGTAGGAGCATTTTCTACCATTTCATAAGAAATTTGCGTGAGTTGGGTAATAAATTCTGGAATATTTCTTTTAGGATTAACTAAAGAACTAAATTCCTTTAAAATTTCTTTACCATCGGTAATAATTACAGCAATTTCAATGATTTTGTTAAAATCTTGAGTACCACCCGTAGTTTCTATATCTACGACTGCAAACTTAGGAATTTCTAGTAATTGATAGAGTTCCGATTTGAATTTTAACTTTTTATTTTTCAAGCTACTAAGTACTTAAATACAATTTTCTTTCTTTGTATGCGTTTAAGAAGAAGGGGTCTTGTAAACTATCAATAAAACGAATTTCTTCACCAGTAGATTTCATTTCAGGACCTAACTCTTTAGTGACTTCAGGAAACTTATTGAATGAAAAAACTGGAATTTTAATTGCCCAACCTTTTTGTTGGTATGACCATTCAAAATCTTTGATTTTATGAGTACCTAACATAATTTTAGTAGCATAATTGACATAAGGTTTATTATGAGCTTTACAAATAAAAGGTACCGTTCTGGAGGCTCTTGGATTGGCTTCAATAACATAAACCGTATCGTCTTTAATTGCAAATTGTACATTTAAAAATCCTTTAACTTTCATGGCAAGCCCTAATTTTATGGTATAATCTTGAATTTGGTTTAAAACATTTTCGGATAAACTAAAAGTGGGTAAAGTCGCCATGGAATCCCCTGAGTGAATACCCGCAGGTTCAATATGTTCCATAATACCAATAATATGTACCTGCTCACCATCGCAAATCGCATCGGCTTCTGCTTCAATAGCTCCGCCGAGATAATTATCAATCAATACATGGTTGTTGGGTAAATCTTTTAGAACATCAATCACGTGTCTTTCTAAATCATCATCATTAATAATGATTCGCATATTTTGCCCACCTAACACGTAAGAAGGTCTTACCAAAACGGGGTATCCAATTTCGTTAGCACGTTCTAAAGCTTCCTCGGCATTTTTTGCGACACCAAATAAAGGATACGGAATACCTAAATCTCTTAACAAAGAAGAAAATCTTCCTCTATCTTCTGCTAAATCTAAAGAGTTAAAAGAGGTACCTGCAATAGGAATTTTATATTTATCTAATTTTTCGGCTAATTTTAAAGCAGTTTGACCACCGAGCTGTGGAATAACAAAATCGGGTTTTTCGTGCTGAATAATATCGTAAATATGTTCCCAAAAAACAGGTTCAAAATAGAGTTTGTCTGCAATATTAAAATCGGTTGAAACAGTTTCTGGGTTACAATTAATCATAATGGTTTCAAAACCAGTTTCTTTTGCCGCTAATACTCCATGGACACAACAATAATCAAATTCTATTCCTTGCCCAATACGATTAGGTCCCGAACCAAAAATGACTACTTTAGGTTTATCATGATTGGGTATAGATTCATTCACATCATCAAACGAAGAATAATAATACGGAGTTTTGGCTTCAAATTCCGCTGCACAAGTATCAACGGTTTTAAAAACACGTTTGATGCCATATTTTTCACGTAAATTATAAATTTGTGATTCCCAACATCTTACTAAATGTGCAATTTGCCTATCTGCAAACCCTAAAACTTTAGCTTTTAACAATAACTTTCGTGGTAAAGTGTCTAAACTATAGTTCATGAGTTCTTTTTCAAGCTCAACGGCTTCTTCAATTTGTTTTAAAAACCATTTATCAATTTTGGTAATATTGCGTATTGTTCTTTCTGGAATACCAAAAAGCATAGAGTCATGTATAAAAAATAAGCGGTTCCAAGAAGGATTTTCTAGACCATATAAAAGTTGGTCATGATTACGCACTTCTTTTCCATCAGCACCAAGGCCATTTCTTTTAATTTCTAGTGATTGACAGGCTTTTTGCAGAGCTTCATTAAAACTTCTACCAATTCCCATAGCTTCACCTACGGATTTCATTTGTAAACCCAGTGTTCTATTGGCTCCAGGAAATTTATCAAAGTTCCAACGCGGGATTTTTACAATTACGTAATCTAAAGCAGGTTCAAAGAATGCAGAAGTATTTCCAGTGATGGGATTGTTAAGTTCCTCTAAATGGTAACCAATCGCTAATTTTGCAGCAATTTTGGCGATAGGGTAGCCAGTAGCTTTGGAAGCTAATGCAGAGGAACGCGAAACTCTTGGATTTACTTCAATAACGATTATTTCTTCGGTTTCAGGGTGTACAGAAAATTGAACATTACAACCACCCGCAAAAGAACCTAAGGCATTCATTAATTTAATGGCTTGGTTACGAAGTTGTTGATATACTTTATCAGAAAGCGTTAAAGCAGGTGCAACGGTAATTGAGTCTCCTGTATGAATACCCGTAGGGTCAAAATTTTCAATGGAACAAATAATAATAACGTTTCCTGCTACGTCTCTTAAAAGTTCTAATTCAAACTCTTTCCAGCCATAAATACTTTGTTCAATCAAAACTTCATGAACTGGAGAAGCGTGTAAACCTCTTTTTAATAAAGCATCAAAATCATTTTTATCTTGTACAAAAGCACCGCCCGTACCTGCAAGCGTAAAAGAAGGTCGAATTACTAAAGGAAAACCTACATATTGAGCGGCTTCTTTTCCTTCAATATAAGAACGAGCAATTTTAGATTTAGGTACATTTAAACCAATTTCATTCATCAATAAACGAAACTGTTCTCTGTCTTCTGCCTTTTTGATAGCATCCAAATCTACGCCAATGATACGAATATTATGTTTTTTCCATAACCCTTCTTCATCACAACTCAAGCATAAATTTAGAGCTGTTTGCCCACCCATAGTAGGAAGTACTGCATCAATAGAATAATTTTCTAGGATATGAGCAATAGATTGAACCGTTAAAGGCAATAAAAAAACCTCATCAGCAACGAGGTTATCGGTCATTATTGTAGCAGGATTAGAATTGATTAAATAAACTTTAATTCCTTCTTCTCTTAAAGATTTAGCTGCTTGAGTGCCTGAATAATCAAATTCACAGGCTTGCCCTATAATGATTGGACCGCTACCTATGATTAACACTGAACGTATGGAAGTATCTTTTGGCATATTTAAATGCAAAATTAATGAAAAGAATTGAATTTGAAAAAACGGTTTTTTGTTATTAGTTTGGATAGTTAATTTATGAGTGAGGGAAAAGAGGGGCTTTTGAACTGCCTCTTGACTGAAAGGAAAAAGGATTGTGATCTATTGAGTTCACCGAAATGCTGAATCAAAGTGAAACCCACTTCGGCAAGTTCAGTGTAAACGTAACAGCCCGACCCGCAGCGTAGTAAGGGGCACACCCTAATCATCTATTTAGGAAAACATTCCATAAATCAAACAAAGCACTATAAAAATTCCTATGGATTGTAAGATTAGATTTTTGCTAATTTGCATGTTGGGTAATTCTAAGGCTTTTTCGTCGTTTTTATTAGGATTTTTTAGATATGAAATAATTAACATTACAAAACTTAAAAACAAGAAAGAGATACCCATTTGATGAATAAAAGGGATTTCTGGGAAATAATAATCTAACACAAAAGAGAAGGGAATGGCTATTATAACCACAAAATTAGCGGCTATTGCAGAAGCTTTTTTCCATAACATTCCCCATAAAAATAATACAACCACAGCAGGACTTAAAAATCCCGTGTATTTCTGAATATAAATAAATGCTTGTCCGAAGAGTCCAATACTAGGTGCTATAATTGCTCCTAATAATAAGGCTAAAGTAGAAGCAATTTTTCCTACTTTCACTAATTCATTTTGAGAAGCATTCTGTTTCCATAAGGTTTTATAAATATCTAAAGTAAATAAAGTAGAAGCAGAATTAACCATTGCACTAATAGAAGAACCCACCGCAGCGGTTAAAGCCGCAAATGCTAAACCTTTAATTCCAACAGGTAAAAATTTTTCCATTAATATAGGATAAGCATCGTCAGGATTGATTAGGTTGGGATTGTGATAAAACATAGCAATTCCAGGTAAAACGACAATTAAAGGCATCAATAATTTAACCCATGCGGCAAAAATAATTCCTTTTTGAGCTTCTTCAAGATTTTTTGCTCCTAATGCTCTTTGAATAATGTATTGGTTCATACCCCAATAATATAAATTGGCAATCCAAATTCCTCCAAAAACCATTCCCCAACCCGGAAATTCATTGTATTTAGGGTGATTAGGTTCTAGTACAAAATCAAAATGTGAAGAAAAATTTTCATATAAATAGGCAAGGCTATTGAAAAAGCTATTTTGGATTTCTGCCGTAGAAAAATAAGCTGTTGCCAATCCTCCCAAAATTAAAATTACCAATTGAATGACTTCTGTCCAAACTACAGCTGTTAACCCACCTAAAATAGAAGTAGCAGAGGAATAAATAATTAATAAAAGGATGGCTAATTCTTTGGAAATACCCATTTTTTCAATGGCTAAAGAACCTAAATATAAAACCGAAGAAATGTTGACTACCACAATTAAAATTACCCAATAAAAAGCTAAACCGGTTTTTACAGTAGAATCATAACGAATTTCTAAAAATTGAGGCATGGTATAGATTTGATGTTGTAAGAAAAAGGGCATTAAAAGAAAAGCAATAAAAACTAAGCTTGCTGCAGCCATTAACTCATAAGAAGCAACAGCCATACCGACGGTATAACCTGCGCTGGTCATACCAATAAATTGTTCAGCGGATATATTAGAGGCAATTAAAGCACCACCGACTGCCCACCAAGGTAAAGTATTTCCTGCCAAAAAAAAACCATGAGCGTCTTGTCCTCTTTTTTTGTAACTAATCCATAAACCTAAGCCTACCACTAAAACTCCAAACAATATAAATAAACTGTAATCAATAATTGTCATCATTTTACCAAGTATAATTTTCTTCGTACCATTGATTTTGAGCTTTTAAAACCAATTCAATAATTTCACGTGCAACACCTTCACCTCCTTTTGCTTTTGCAATATAATCAGCAATTTTTAATATATCAAAAGCAGCATCAGCTGGAGCAACAGAAATACCAGACTTTTTCATTACCCAAAAATCGGGCATATCATCTCCTACATAAACTACTTCATCAGGATCCAATTTCCATTGATTTAATAAGTTTTCATAAACTAAAAGTTTATTAGGAACACTCATGTTAATATCTTGAATTCCTAAATATTCCAATCTTTTTCTTAATCCTTCGGATTTCCCACCAGAAATTATTCCTACTTTATAACCTTTTTTTATAGCTAATTGTAAAGCATAACCATCTTTAATAGAAGTTCTTTTGACTTCTTCGTTTGTGAAAGAATAAATATAGCCATCGGTTAATACCCCATCAATATCAAATAAAAAGCCTTTGATTTTTAAAAAATCTAACATAAAAACAATAAAATTGCAAAATAAAGATTTTTTTTTTAGAAAATGGTTTATGGTTTGAAAATAGTTAGTAATTTCGCAACCAAAATTTGAGTAAATTCCATATGAAAGTTAAAGTGTTATTATGCTTCTTGATGGCATTTGTGGTGTTAGCCAATGCACAAGATAAAAGTAAACAAAAGAAAAAAAAGGATAGTAACTTTTTAGAAGAGGTAGATTTCCACCAGTATATTGCAGTAGATAACTTTGATTATGAAGCTGAGATGTTTATTACAACGGCTGAAGGTTTACAAGATTTATCTTCTGCTAGTAATTCTGTAATTTTAAGTGCATTACCCAATGAAACGATGTCTATGAATATCAAGAAAATTGCAAAAGATGGTAATTTCTTATATTCTACATCAGCTTTGGCTGAAGGTAAAGGTCGTTATCAAGTTACAGCAGATTATACAAAATATCGTGTAATTAAAGTTTATGATGACCAAAATCAACCTCTGGGTATGGCAAAAGTAGGTATTGGTGTTCGTATTACTGCTAATTATTATGCACCTAAAAACCCTAAACAAAACGTAGCAGATTTACCCAATTTAGGGAAAGCAGGTGAATCTAAAGCTATTGTAGGTTCTATGAGTATGGATGTTATTGGAATTGAATCTCAAAAAGTAACAGAAAGATTGCCTGTTCCTGCTGAAATTAATACTACTAACATTCAAATATTTTTAAGAGCACTACAAACCATTATGTCAAAAACTTATGAAGATGATGTAAGGTTAAAACCCCAAGTAGTTGCTTTAAAACCCGAAAAAGAAGGTTTAACATTACTTCAATTCCAAAAAGAATTAAAAGACAGAATGAACAAAGATAAAGGGAAACAAAGATAATTCTTTTATTACAAAAATAGATTTTAAGCCCAGCTTTATCAGTTGGGCATTTTTGTAACTATGATTCTGGTTATATTTGGATTTTTTTTAGTATACAATTTTTTATTTGCTCAAGATATTTACTATCATCAAAGTTTTACCATTGCTAGCCATAATTCCTATGAAATAAAGTATGCAAACCATTTGGAAGAAGTCCTAAACTATGTTCATACCATTGAAATTGATATTTGGGATACTTATTCTTTATGGAGGAAAAAAAAACTGCATGAAGACTGGTATGTCAGGCATAGCCCTTTCAAAAAAGGTAATTTCAATAATATGAATGGAGGTTTTAAAGATTACCTTATTTTTTTGAAAAATTGGTCTCAAAATTATCCTAATCATCCCGTGATTACTGTTTTCGTTGATAAAAAACAAAATTGGAAAAATTCTAATACTCCAAATGATTTTGATAAACTCCTTGAAAGTATTTTCTGTAAAAATCAATTATTTACTCCGAATAAACTTTTAAAAGAATTTCCCAATTTAGAGAACTTGAGAGGAAAGTTTATTTTTGTGATTACAGATGCTACTTTATGGAATTCAAGAAGTCCTTTAAATGAATATTTAGAACAAAGAAAAGATTCTGCGGTAGCCTTTGTTGCACCATCTATAAAAAAAGAAGCGGATATGTTTAATCCCCCAAAAATTTCAAATGAGAATATATCAAAAATAAAATTTTATAACATGCACTTTAAACATCATGAATTAGTATTAAAAGTTCATGAATATCAAAAAATAAGTAGGGTTTATCATTGCCCTGAAAATCAAGAAATCATTAAAAAACTAATTCAGTTGAAGGCAAATTTTATTGCAATAAACAATTTTAGAATAAAAATTTAGAAATTTCTTTTAAGTTGATACCCAAAATAATTGAAATAGAAATATTTTTAAAATGAAATACGGTATGAATTAACGAAAACTTGTTTTTTGAATATGAATGCTATGGCTTGTTTTATGTAAATAAAATTTATCAAACCAACTCTTGAAAAAGTTTGTATATTTGCCGTAATTTCTCAATTTTATTAAAGTCCATTAAAGTAAGAATATATGATAAAAGAAATTAAAGTACCCAGCCCTGGGGAATCCGTAACTGAAGTTTCTATTGATTCTTGGTTAGTAAAAGATGGTGATTATGTTAAAGTGGATCAAGCAATTGCAGAAATTGCATCCGATAAAACCATGCTAACTCTTTATAGCGAATTTTCTGGAACTATAAAAATATTAGTAAATCCCGGAGAGGTAATTGCTGTGGGTACAGTAGTTTGTAGTATTGATACTTCTGCAACTTCATCTACATCCAAAATTGAAACTACAACAGGAGCCAAAGATGAAACCACAACAGTAACTAATATTGAAGCAAAAAGTTCTTCAGCTTCTCATGAACACTATGCTAAAAATATTCCATCAGCTTCTGCTCAAAAATTAATGGAAGAAAAAGGAATAAAAGATGTAGAAGGAACTGGTAAAGATGGTAGAATTACTAAAACTGATGTATTAAATAAACTTCAAACTCCTGAAACATCTTCAAAAGTTCCAGCCACCTCTGAAAAATCTAGTTCCAGTATTACAACTGTAAATTATGGTTCAAGAAATGTTAGAAGAGAAAAAATGAGTATGCTTCGTAAAAAATTAGCAGAAAGATTGGTTTCCGTAAAAAATGAAACTGCTATGCTAACTACATTTAACGAGGTAGATTTATCTGCAATTGTTGCTTTAAGAGCTAAATATAAAGATAAATTCAAAGAAACTCATGGAGTAGGATTAGGGTTTATGTCATTTTTTGCAAAAGCTTGTGCAGAAGCTATTAAAGCCTATCCTGTGATAAACGCTCAAATAGATAATGATGAAATTGTTTATTTTGATTATGTGGATATGGGAATTGCAGTTTCTACGGAAAGAGGATTAGTTGTACCAGTAGTAAGAAATTGTGAATCATTAAGTTTAGCACAAATAGAAAAAGAAATTTTAGATTTAGCAACCAAAGCAAGAAATAGTAAATTAAAAGTTGAGGAAATGATGAATGGAACTTTTACTATAACCAACGGAGGTGTTTTTGGTTCTTTGATGTCCACGCCTATCATCAATCCTCCTCAAAGCGCTATTTTAGGAATGCATGCGATTAAAGATAGACCTATTGTAGTTGATGGAAAAGTGGAGGTAAGACCCATGATGTACATAGCTTTGTCTTATGACCATAGAATTATTGACGGTAAAGAGTCTGTTTCGTTTTTAGTAAGAGTAAAAGAGTTGTTAGAAGACCCATCAAGGTTATTATTAGAAATATAAATTTTTTAGGCTGTTGAATTGAGCAGCCTATTTTTTTAATAAAACTTGACCCGATATGTGGTTTAATGAATTCTAAATTTTACCACTAGAACTTCGTTAAGAGTATTTAAAACTAAAAATAACACCGAAATCATTAAACATAAGCCTGAAACCATAGGATAATCATTTTGTAAAATAGATTCTACTAATAATTTTCCAATACCTGGATAATCAAAAATATATTCTATAAAAAAAGCCCCAGATAATAAGGAAGCCCACCAATTAAAAAATAAACTGATTAAGGTGGGTAAAATATTTAAGAAGATATGTTGGTCATAAATTTGATGAAGGTTTAAACCTTTTGCTTTTGCTGTTCTAACGTAATCTTTTTGATTTTCATTATCTAGAAGTTGAAAAATCATTTGAAAAAATAAAGAAAAAGGTCTTAAACTCGATGCAGCAACGGGTAAAATAAAATAGGATAAATCCCAGTAATTGGTTAAATTTAATGGGTCTTTTTGGATAAAATAACCTGAAATGGGTAACCAATTGAATTGTAAACTAAAAACCCATAAAAGCAAAATACTGAGTATAAAGGAAGGGCTTGCTATCCATAAATTAGTAATTATTTGAAGCAAATTCTTATAAAAAAGAGAATTTTTAATGTAAATATATTTACAAATTAAATAAGCAAGAAAAAATGCAAAACAAACAGAAAGTGTTGCAAGTAAAAATGTAGCAAATACATGTTGAAAAAATAAATACCCAACACTTTCTTTATAATAAATGGAAATTCCCAAAAACGGAATTTTAAAACCTAAATTGCCAATAAAAGAAAAACCTTGGTGATAATTTTTAACAAAGCCAATAGGAGATAAATCGTTTAAATAAATAAAATATTGCTGATATAAAGGCAAATCTAATCCTAAATCTTTTTGGATATTTAGAAGGGTTTGAGCATCTACCCTTTGTCCTGCCATCATTTGTGAAGGGTCCATAATTCCTCTGAAAAGGATAAAAATTATTGTTGCCACTCCCCAAATTACGCTTATTGTCAATAAAATGTTTCGTGCAATTTTCATTTTAGTAATAAATATATAAAATAGCTAATAAAAAAAGAACTACTTTATAAAAAGTAGTTCTTATTACTCAAATTGCACTTCATTCAGTCGTTCTAAAAACGGTTTACAAAAGTAGTGCAAGCAAAATCTTTTTCCAAATCTTTTTGAAAAATTAAAATTAACTAATTGTAAATCAAAAAAATATTTTTTAACATTTTTGTAATATAAGTATTTTTAATTCCCCCAAAAACAATGTTTTTATTCAGTGATTTTTTTATTATTATTTTTTAAAGTAATTTGCATGCTTTTGCTGTAAATGAAAAAAACATACTTTATAATTAATCCGAAATCTGGTCATAAAAATTATTTGCAAGTAAAAGATACTATTGAGAAATATTCAAAAAACCTACATCCTGATTCTTTAATTAGAGTATGGGAACATAAAGAACAATTAGAAGAATTAGTAAATGAAGCCAAAATTGGAAACTATGATATAGTTTTTGCAGTGGGTGGTGATGGAACAGTTCATTGTGTAGGAAAACATTTTATTGGTACTGATATTAATTTAGGAATTATACCCAATGGCTCTGGAGACGGTATTTCAAGGCATTTTCATATTCCTAAAAATGTCTTAAAAGCATTAGAATTAATTGAAAAAGGTCAAATTATTAGAATTGATACTGGTCTTGTTAATGAAATTCCTTTTATTGGTTTTATGGGTACAGGAATTGACGCCAAAGTTGCCCATATGTTTAGTTCCTTAACTCATAGAGGACTAATTCCTTATATCAAACTTGCCTTCTCTGAATATATAAAACAAAAAACAGAAAAATACCAAATAACTATTGCTGGTCAAGAAACCTTTGAAATTGAACCTCAAATATTATCCATTGCAAACACTTCGCAATTTGGAAATGGTGCTTATTTTTCTCCCGGTTCTTCTGCTGTTGATGGCATTCTTCAAATTTGCAAATTAGATGTTGTTCCACATACTAAATTACCTATTGCTATTTATAAAATTTTTAATGCTACTTGTCACCAATTAAAAGAATATGGAAGATGGAATTTCAAAGAAGTTTGGATTGAAAGGAGTGGAGATGATTATGGTCATGTAGATGGTGAATCTATTAGAACAGGCAAAAAATTCTGCGTTAAAATTCAAGAAAAATCATTAAATCTTTTGATACCCACGTTAGGTTTAAGGGTTTAATTAGAGAATCATTCAGTAATAATAATTACTTCTCTACACTTCGAGAGTTAGATGGGTTGAGTTTTTCCTGAACAAACTAAAGGTAGTTTTGCTTCATGTCCTTTATATCCTTATAGAATATCTACAACCAGAATTTGTAATTTTTAGAATAAAAGTAAATTGAAGCACTAACACTACTCTCCAAATGTATTTTTAATAAGCGGGATGATTTAGTAACCCTTGACTTTTATTTGTTAATTCCATAAATTTGTAAGTTATTTCAACTTTTTTTTCAATGATTTTGTTTCGCAAGGTATGAGTAAAAATGGAAAAGTTCTGGTAGCAATGAGTGGCGGAATAGACAGTTCTGTTGCGGCGGTAATGCTTCATGAACAAGGTTATGAATTAGTCGGTATTACTATGAAAACTTGGGATTATGCAACTGCTGGGGGCTCAAAAAAAGAAACAGGCTGTTGTAGCTTGGATTCCATTAATGATGCTCGTGAGGTGGCTGTCCGTTTGGGGTTTCCTCATTATGTTTTAGATATTCGTGAAGAATTTGGGGAATCCGTTATTGATAATTTTGTGGAAGAATATCTTGCAGGCAGAACTCCTAATCCTTGTATTATTTGTAATACTTATATCAAATGGGATGCGCTTCTAAAAAGGGCTAAAACTTTAGGTTGTGATTATATAGCAACTGGCCATTACGCTAACAAAAGAGAAGAAAATGGTAGATTGGTTGTATCCAAAGGAATTGACCATAATAAAGACCAATCTTATGTTTTATGGGGTTTACCTCAATCTTCTTTACAAAAAACTATTTTTCCAATGGGTCAATTTAAAAAAGAAACCATTCGAAAAATGGCTAAAGAAATGGGGTTTCATAATTTAGTGAATAAATCAGAATCCTACGAAATATGTTTTATTCCTGATAATGATTATAGAAGTTTTTTAAAACGTAAAAAACCTGAATTAATTCATCAATTAGAAAATGGAAATTTTGTTTTATCCAATGGTAAGATAGTCGGAAAGCATGAGGGGTATCCTTTTTATACAATTGGGCAGAGAAAAGGTTTGATTCCTATGGGTGAACCTTATTATGTAATTGATATTCAGCCTAATACTAATACAGTGGTTATTGGTAAAAAAGAAGAATTATATCAAAATTACACCAAAGTTCGTGGACTAAATTTGATTAAATACGATAATTTATATGAAGAAACTCTAACGGTTACAAAAATTCGCTACAAACATGAGGGAGCAAGTGCTAGCGTTAAGCAATTAGATGAACAACATGCTGAAATCATTTTTCATGAGAAAGTTGAAGCCATTACTCCCGGACAATCTGCTGTTTTTTATGAAGGCGATGACGTTCTGGGTGGCGGTTGGATTATGAAACTTTAATTCTATTGATATGAAGAGATTTTTATTTTTACTTCTTTTTATTCCTTTTTATTTGCATTCTCAAAATTTTGCACCCATAGGTGCTCAATGGACTTACCAAATTGGTAGTGGCTGTTGTAATAATGGAAATGAACTAGATTTTATCCAATGGAATGTTATAAAAGATACTTTTGTTCTTCAACAAAATTGTAGAATGATTTTAAAAAAGGGTTCTTCTATTGAAGGTTTTTCCGATACTATGTTTGTTTATCAAGAAAATCAGCAAGTTTTTTATTATGATTTTTATTCTCAAACTTTTACTTTATTATATGACTTTTCAAAACAAAAAAATGAATCATGGAAAGTAAAAAGTGGCGATTGTGAATTGAATATCATTGTGGAGGAAGTTACTAATATTCAAATTAATCAACATTCTTTAAAACAATTAAGGGTAACTTCCAATAATTCGGATTATGAAGGTTATATTATTGAAAAAATTGGTTTTTTAAAAAAGCCTCAACCTGATTTTTCTCAGTATTGTCATGGGCTAGTTTCCTATTTAAATTATTATGATGGATTACGATGTTACGAAGACCCAGAATTAGGTTTTCATGACTTTCAAATTTCACCAAGCTGCGATTTTGTCAAAGTAAACAAAAACAAACCTTTTCAGCAAGAAATAAAAATTTATCCCAATCCCACTAATGGACAGTTTATTGTGGACTATAAAAAAACTGTTCAAAAAGGCAGAATTTCTATCTATAATTCCTTAGGTCAAATCATTCAAGAGGTTAATATTTATCAAGCTAATCAAAATTATTTAGATATAAGTTTAGAACCTACTGGGATTTACTTTTTAAAACTAGAATTAGGAAACTTCAATGAAATTTACAATTACCGGATTATAAAAAAATAGGGTTTAGCAAAAACTAAACCCTTTATGAAATAAAAACTTTAATGATTAGCTTTTTACTTTATAAGTTGATTCGTAAAGTTTAATGCTATCTAAAATAATTTCGTAAGCTTTTTCACGGTTAAAAATACCGTTAATTTCTACTTTTTTGTTTTCAAGGATTTTATAGGTTTCAAAAAAATTTTGAATCTCTTTTAATGTATGAGCAGGCAAATCAGAAATATCATTTATGTGTGAATGAGTAATATCTTTATTGGCAACTGCTAAAATTTTATCGTCAGCATCACCACCATCTACCATATTGACGACACCAATAACCCTAGCAGATACAATGCAACGAGGTTCAAAAGGGTCATCAGAAAGAACTAAAATATCTAAGGGGTCGCCATCACCACAAAAAGTTTGAGGAATAAATCCGTAGTTAGTAGGATAATGCGCGCTAGGATATAGAATTCTATCTAGCTTTAAAAGACCTGTATCTTTACAAATTTCGTATTTAACACGAGAACGTTTAGGAATCTCAATAATTGCATCTACCATCTTAGGTGCATCTTTACCGGGATTTAATTCATGCCACAAATTCATTTTTTTAATAATTGATTAATTGACAAAAATAGAGTTTTTTATAAAACGAAAAAAAGCAAATCATAAATATCTGACTGCTATTTGTTCAGGGTTTTATGGGTTTACACTGAAAAATCAAAGATTATTTCTTATAAACATTTATTTTTTACCGAAAACTTTATGATAATCTTCTAAAAATTTTTCTAAACCAATATCAGTTAGCGGATGTTTAATCATACCTTCAAAAACTTTGTAAGGCATTGTTAAAACATCTGCACCTGCTTCGCCGCATTGTAAAACATGAAGGGTGTGGCGAATACTAGCGGCTAATATCATGGTTGGGCAAGCCATATTATCAAAAATTTGGCGTATAGAACGAATTAAATCCATACCATCATGACCGATGTCATCTAATCTTCCTAAAAATGGGCTTACATAAGTAGCACCCGCTTTTGCGGCTATCAAAGCTTGAACAGGACTAAAAATTAAGGTACAGTTGGTTTGTATATTTTCAGAAGTTAATGCGGCAATCGCTTTGATTCCTTCTTTGATAAAAGGAATTTTAATAACAATATTTTCATGGATTTTCGCTAATTGATGAGCTTCTTTCATCATTCCCTCAAAATCTGTTGAAATGACTTCAGCACTAATAGCTCCATTAGGCACTAGCTCACAAATCTTTTTGTAATGTTCCTCGATATTTGAAACACCTTCTTTTGCCATTAAAGTAGGGTTTGTGGTAACACCATCTAATATACCCCAAGATTGTATTTCTTGAATTTCTTTAAGGTTTGCGGTATCTATAAAAAACTGCATAAAATAAAAATCAACATTGAAAAAAGGATATAGAAATCCTATCAAACAAAAAAAGCAAGAGCGATATCGCACTGCTCAACCTGATGCCGTTGCTCCCTTCCGGACCTGGCGGAGTGACCAAGGAACTGTCGTATCGCCTTGCAACCGCAAAATTACTTTTTTTCATTATAATCACCAAATTTTTTTTACTTTTTTAATCTTGCAATTGATTATCAAGTAATTAATTTTTTAATTTCATTTCTAAAAAGTTTTATTAAGACTATTCCGCAATTTCTAGAATCATTTTTTCTAAAATTTCAATAGCGGCTTTGGGGATAATAGTACCGGGACCAAACACAGCAAAAGCTCCTGCTTGTTTTAAAGGTTCGTAATCTTGTGGTGGTATGACTCCTCCTACAATAATTTTGATGTCTTCACGTCCATATTTTCGGAGTTCTTGTATAAGTTGTGGTACTAAAGTCATATGTCCTGCGGCGAGTGACGATACTCCAATAAGATGCACATCATTCTCTACTGCTTGTTTAGCGGCTTCAGCAGGAATTTGAAATAAAGG
>CALLMJ010000087.1 GCA_938006875.1 uncultured Bacteroidia bacterium | reverse complement strand
ATCAACTTACACAAATTATAAATGCTAATGGTGAAAAGGAATTTTCAACCGATAAATATTATCACAAATACCCAGTTTGTTTCATAATTTAAAAATATTTTGTTGGAGTGTTTTTGATGTAAGTTCAAAAAAATATAATTTTGTATTTAATTTGTTTTTAATGAATAAAAATTTTTTAACCATTCTTAGCATATTGTTTTGTTTTTCAATAAAAGCTCAAGAAAAACCTAAATGGGATGTTAACGAATTTGGTAAACAAGGCAAATCCATTTCTTTCACGGTATCAGAAGGTACATGGATGAATCTAGATGTTAGCCCCGATGGAAAAGAAATCGTTTTTGATTTATTAGGCGATATTTATATTATGCCATCATCTGGTGGCGAAGCGAAAGTTATTCGTAAAGGTCATGCTTTAGAAGTTCAACCACGATTTAGCCCTGACGGGAAAAAAATTGTGTTTACTTCAGATGCCGGAGGAGGTGATAATATTTGGTTTATGAATAAAGATGGCTCTAATGCACAACAAATTACCAAAGAAGATTTTCGTTTATTAAATAATCCAATATGGATGCCAGACGGTCAGTATATTGTAGCAAGAAAACATTTTACATCACGTCGTTCTGCTGGAGCAGGCGAATTGTGGATGTATCACATTTCTGGTGGTTCCGGTATTCAACTGACAATCAAAAAAAATGAACAACAAGACCTTAATGAACCTTCAGCATCACCCGATGGAAAGTATATTTATTATAGCGAAGATGTATATCCCGGGGGTTATTTTCAATATAACAAAGACCCCAACAAATTAATTTATGCTATTAAACGCTATAACATAGAAAATGGTACTAATGAAACCATTATTTCCAGTAACGGCGGTGCAGTTAGACCTCAAATCAGTAGAGATGGAAAAAAATTAGCCTTTGTAAAAAGAGTACGCGAAAAAACCGTTCTTTATATTAAAAATCTTGAAAATGGTTTAGAAATTCCAGTTTATGATGAACTTTCTAAAGACCAACAAGAAGCATGGGCAATATTTGGTGTTTATACCAATTTTAATTGGTCTCCTGATGATAGATTTATTTATATTTGGGCAAAAGGCAAAATTCGTAAAATAGAAATAGCTTCTGGAAAAGCAGAGATCATTCCTTTTACTGCTAAATGTGAACATAATATTGTAGATGCAAATTATTTTCCTCAAAATCCTCTTCCCGAGAATATTGATATTAAAGCCATTAGAACTACTGTTATTCATCCTAATGACAAAGAAATTGTTTTTAATGCCGTTGGTTATTTATGGAAAAAATTATTACCTGATAGTAAACCAGAAAGATTAACTTCTCAACAAGATTTTGAATTTGAACCTGCATTCAGTTATGATGGTAAATTTTTGTATTTTGTTACTTGGAACGATACAGCGATGGGTTCGATTTGTAAAATGGACTGGAATAACCCTAAAAATATTCAGAAGCTAACAAAAGAAAAAGCCATTTATAGACAAGTTGCAGTTTCGCCTGATGGAAAATTATTGGCTTATTTAAAGGAAGGAGGTAACACACATCAGGGATACGCATTTTGTGTAGAACCAGGTATATATATTATGGATTTATCAACCTTAAAAACAGAAAAGATAGCGGAAGATGGAGAATTTCCTCAATTTTCAAAAGATAACAAAACCTTATGGTTTCAAACTGGGGGAAGTTTATTTGGCGATTCCAAAGAATTGAAAGCTTATTCCTTAGAAAAAAAATCCATCAGCACAGTTTGTAATTCTAAATATACTACTCGTTTTTCAATAAGCCCCGACAATCAATGGTTATTATTTACTGAACTTTTCAAAGTTTATTTAACACCTTTTCCAAAAACAGGAAAAAACTTAGAGATTAGTGCCGAAAATAAAGCATTACCCGTAAAAAGAGTAGCAGAAACAGCAGGTGTATATCCACATTGGTCTTTTGATAGTAAAAAAGTACACTGGGTGCATGGAGGTCAGTATTATACAGCCGATTTAAAAAATCAATTTACGTTTATTCCCGGTGCTCCAGATTCTCTACCTGCTCCAGTTTCAAAAGGAGTTCCAATCAATTTATCTTTAAAACCTGATATTCCCAAAGGATATAAAGTCTTCAAAAATGCCAATATCATCACAATGGAAGATTCGGTTATTATTCAAAATGGAGTAATTGTAGTTAAAGATAACAAAATTGAAGCGGTGGGAAAAGAAAATGAAGTGAATATACTTAAAGATGCACAAATTTTTGATTTACAAGGGAAATACGTCATGCCAGGAATTATTGATGTTCATGCACATCCAGGTTCTTTTAGATATGGATTAAGTCCTCAAAAACATTGGCAGTATTATAGTGAATTAGCTTTTGGTGTAACGACCGTTCATGACCCTTCTGCTCATAGCGAAATGATATTTTCTCAGTCTGAAATGATTAAAGTAGGAAATATGGTTGGTCCAAGAGTATTTTCTACGGGGACTATTTTATATGGTGCTGATGGTGATTTTAAAGCCGTTATTAACACAGCAGAAGATGCTTTTTTTCATGTCAATAAAACTAAAGATTGGGGTTCTTTTTCTATTAAAAGTTATAACCAACCCAGAAGAGACCAACGCCAGCAAGTAATCCAAGAAGCTAAAAAATTGGGAATTATGGTTTATCCAGAAGGTGGCTCTCATTTTTTGCATAATTTTACAATGATTTTAGATGGTCATACTAGTGTTGAACATAATATCCCCGTAGCTCCTCTTCATGAAGATGTCATTCAAGTATGGAAAAACGCTAAAACAGCTAATGCTCCTACCTTAGTGGTCTCTTATGGTTCTATCAGTGGTGAATATTTCTGGTATCAAAATACTAATGTTTGGGAAAATAAAAGATTATTGAATTTTACACCACGTTCTATTGTAGATGCAAGAGCAAGACACAGAACCATGATTCCTGATGAAGAATATAAAAATGGTCATATTTTAGTATCACAAAGTTGTAAAAAATTGTTAGATGAAGGTGTTACTATTGGTGTTGGAGGTCATGGACAAATGCCAGGGATTGATGCTCATTGGGAAATCTGGTTGTTACAGCAAGGCGGTATGACTAATTACCAAGCTCTTAAATGTGCAACCGTAAATGGTGCTAAATACATCGGTATGTCAGATTATATAGGTTCTATCAAAAAAGGTAAATTAGCTGATTTTATTGTATTAGAAAAAAATCCCTTAGAAAATATTCGTAATACAGAAAGCATTGTTTATACTATTGCTAACGGAAGGGTTTATGATGCTATGACCTTAGATGAAATCAATGGAAAAAAACGTACTCCTTTTTATTGGGAAGCAAATCCCTATCCTCTAAATTTTGATTGGCACGAATATAATCAAGTAAAATGCCACTGCGGAAAATGATGGTTTAATTAAAGTTTATGAACAATTAGATAAACCATTGTACATTATATTATTATAATTTTGTCATTGCGATTGAGCTCTTTCTACTAGGTGACTCACCTGGCGCAGCTTTACAAAATCCAAAATCATTTCTATACGCTTCGCTATGGTTACTGGGCTACCAATGCTTCTATTTTTTTATGCAAAACTAAGTTTTAGGAATCTTTGTTCTCGGACTTTTTTTGATATTTCATTTGGTAAGTTATACCATAAGTAAGAATACTATCATAATTTTTTAATCCTTTGGCTATTACGTTTTCATAAGTATAAACATGAGTAAAATTGACAAAAAGATTTTTTCTAATGGGTATTTCTAAAATACTTTCCACTTGTGCTCTATAATTAGAAAAACGATTTAAAGAAGGTTGAAAAAAAGCATAATAATATAGATGCAAGTGATTATTAAAAAATGTATGATTTCCTACTAACCAATGAGAAGAACGATATAATTGAATAAAGTTATTTCCATCATAGAAAGAATCGTTAAACTCAATTTTTTTAAATTTTGTTTCTTCATATAAAAGACCATTGGCAAATTTAATCACATGATTTTTGTTTCTTATTAAATGTAATGTAGCACCACAACCTGTAAAATATCGATAATCTATTTTTCTTCGAAAATTTGTTGATATAAAAGCAATAGCAAAGCCATAAAGTTTTGAATTTGGTTTATAATAAATAAAATTTCTGCTATAAATATCTTCATCAACTTTTTTTTGGAATACCGTTTGATATAAATAGTTATTTTGAGTTTTAAAAACCCAATTATCATGAATTTTTGCTGATAAATCTGCTTTAAAACGCAAAACAAAAAGTTCAAAGTTACCAATTTGAAAGGTGCCTCCTACATTTTGCCTCATTTGCAAAGTTAAAGTATCACTTTCATTAATTTGACAATAAATACTTTGAATGTTTAAAAACAAAAGTATCCAAAATAATTTTTCATTCATCATTTTTTCGATGGTTTAAAGATTTACGAAAATAAAACAACAATTTGAATTTGACCAAAATTTTTTATGTTTCATTTTTCCAATTATAATAGGTTTTTTCAGATATACCTAATTTTTCAATCAGAACAGAACGATGCGGATAAGTTTTTTCTGCCCATTCTATTAAAGATTTACGAAATTCTTTGATCAT